>JANOXY010000373.1:0-7214 GCA_031418675.1 Pseudomonadota bacterium | reverse complement strand
GCACCGCGCCGGCACCGCCGCTCGCATTGCACACGTAACGCACCGCGCGGCGCACTTCGGGCACCGCGTCGGCCGGACAACAGGACAGGCCGGCCAGGTTCAAACCGTCGAGATCGTTCAGGTCGTCGCCAATATAAGCGGTCTGGGACGGCGTGATCTGCCACAGCGCACCCTGCTCCTGCAGCCACGCCAGTTTGTTCTTCACCCCGGGGAAATAATCAGTGATGCCAAGTTTGCGCATGCGCGCGCGCACCACGGCGCTGGTTTCTGCAGTCACCACACAGACCCGCACACCCACATCGCGCAACATCAACATACCCTTGGCGTCACGGGTGTCGAATTTCTTGAGCGCCTCACCCTTGCCGTCGTAGTACATACCACCATCGGTGAGCGTACCGTCGACGTCAACCACCAGCAGGCGAATATCGGGCTCGCTGACAACACGCGCTCGCAACAGTGCCTCGATCACCGGCCAATCGGCGGGTTCATCGAGTTCGGCTGCACATTCTTCATCCATCACGTGCACGCCGATGCGCCCTCCGAGGCGCACGCCGGTCGCGCCCAGCAGCCCGGCGCGGGTGAAATAGAAAGCGCCATTTTCCATGACCGTGCCGGCGAAGTCCTGGCGGCGCGGTCGCTGTACCGGATCATAATTGAGCGGCACCCCAGCGTGATTCCAGAAGAAGCGCTTGAGTTCTACACCGGTCAGCAGGGAGTCCAGCGTGTCACGTTCAAACCGGGCGCGGGCGGCGCGAAAATCCTCGGCACGAGTCAGCGGTGAAGTGGCCTGGATCAGCGACAACACGTCAAATTCGACCTGCGCCGCGAATTCCAGCATGACGGATTCACTGCTGGCCGTGTCCGTGGCGTTTTGTGCTGCGCGTTCGATGACCGCAATCTGAGCTCCGAACCGCGCCTGGGCATCAGCGCGAATTGCCGCTGAGTCCGACGCGACATATACCGCATCAAAACACCCGGATTCCAAGGCGGCCTGCAGGCTCCAGGCGTACAGCGGGCGGCCCGCGATGCTGCGCAGATTTTTGCCGGGGATGGATTTTGAGCCGCCGCGCAGCGGTAGCAGGGCGACCCAGCGCATCAGCGCAAATGCACGCCGGGCAAGCGCTTCAACTTGGCGCGCTGCGGTGCTTCGATGTCGAGAATGTCGCTAGGCTTGTAAGTGAGCGCTTTTGCCACGGCACGCGCATCGCGCACCAGTTTGCGCAGACCATCGGGCTCCAGCGAGGCCGAATGGTCCGTGCCTTTCCAGGTCCGATCGAGCGTGAAGTGCCGTTCGATCCAGTTTGCCCCTAAGGTCACAGCCGCCACGTCAACCGCAATCCCAAGATGGTGGCCAGAGAAACCGATGTCCTTCACGCGCGAGGCATAACGCTCACGCAGACGTGCAACCTCCAACAAGCAGACCTGGTCGAAGGGCACCGGATAACCCGAAGTACAGGCGTACAACACCACCCGCTGTTGCACATCCAGGCGCTCGAGCAGCGCGACTATCTCTTCCTGTTCAGCGGGCGTCGTCATGCCCATGGAGATATGAATCTCACCGCGATAGTCCCGCGCCAGATATTCCAACATCTCAAAATGCAGATTGCAGGCCGACGGCACCTTCAACATGGGAGGATTCAAGGCTGCCATTTCCCGTGCCGAGGTCATGTCCCACACCGAGGTCGAATAACCGATGCCAAATTCTTTACACCAACGCATGAGCTGGCGGTGTTGGTCAGGATCAAACTCCAGAAATTCGCGGTGGGCACCATAGGTCTCGCCGTAGCTGTTGGCGAGGTTGGGGTGAGGCGCGTTGTACTCTGCGGCCGTCAACAGCTCGCGATTGCAGCGCTTTTGAAACTTGACAAAATCGGCCTTGGCAAACCGCGCCGCGGATTCGATCAGCTCACGCGCGATGGCCATCTCGCCTTTGTGGTTGCAGCCGATTTCGGCTATCACGCGCGGCGTCGGTCGCTGGCTCATGACCCTGCTCCTTCATGCTTGCTGGGCGGCGGCGCTGCTGCGCTGAGCCGCAAATTGTTCGAGCCCGGTTGGCGGGGCGTCGCTTCGTGGTTGTGAATACAAAAAACATAAGGCGAGTGCACCTCGGCCCGCACCCCGCCAAAGCGCCCGAGTTGTGCACCAAAGCGCGCGATCCGGGCGTTCAATTCCGGCGCCGTCACACCCGGGAATCGGTGCGCATGGTAGGCGGCGCTGTTGCGGTGGTTGGGCCGCAGGCCATTAAAGCGCTTCACTCCGGTGCGGATGTTACCGGTCAGCCACGCCTTCAGCCAGGACAGCGCGGCCGGTCGTGGTGGCGCGTGTTCGGCGTAACCACTGGCGAGCAAAACATCCAGCACCCGGTCGCAAGCCAAGGCACCGCGGGTAGCCGTCAAGTGACGAGCAAACAGGCGCTCACGCACCGTCTCATCCACCAGGCCGCGCTGCCCGGCGAGGATCGCGCTCAGGAGCTCACGCACTGTCTCCGGTGTCGCGGCGCAGTGACTGAGGCCATTGGGCAGGTGATAGTCGAAGGTATCCGACGTGACGGGCATATAGCTGACCGCCGGGGTGTCGAGCACACTAGCCTCGACCGCCGTCGTGCAGCCGTTGTGCAGCAGTACCTTCGCCGCCATCAACCACGGCACCACATTGCCTTCATGGGCAACTTCCACCTTAGGACACGACGCCAGGATTGCGCGCCACACATCGTGGTTTTCCGACGGGTGCGGTCTCAGCACGATACGGCGTTCGGGAAACCACGCTGCCAGCTGTGGCAGCAGCACGCGGAAGTGATCGTAGATCGCTTGCTGGTGGGCGGCCATGCCGGTGGCAAAAGGCACGCTCATGCCGCGCCCGGTACGGCTCACCTGCGTCTGGCCCTGGGCGTCGCGCTCGATGAGATTCAAGGCCGGTACAAAATTATTGACGAAGGAAAAATTAGTATTGACCAGGATGAAGTCACCGTAGCGCTGTTTGAGCGCAGCCACTTGCGGCGCGAAATAGCCGCGCACATCGGCGCGTAACAAGTCGATGCGTGGATTGCCGCACACGTGCACCGGTGAGCCGCGGTAACCGGGATAGCTGGTAAAAAACTCGGCGTCGTCGGTGCCCCAGGCAAACAATTGGTCAATGACCTTGAAGGTGTCTTCGGAATACCGCCACGCGTAGTACTCGGGCGAGCTGTAGCGCACCAGGCTCTCTTCATCCCAGGCCACGATGGTGTGTCCCAGACCGCGGATCACATTGAGCATGAGTTTGCTTAACGAACGCATGCTCTTGGCCAGAAACAGTCCACGCGGCAGGCGCGGCATGGCGAAGTTGATGTAGGTTCGTGAGCCCAGGATCACCGGCAAGCCGCGTTCGGCCGCGACACAGGCCAGCAACAGCTTGGCGTCCAGCTCGCGCACCTGGTTCTCGACCGGAATGATGAGGGTCGACGGGCTGACCGTCATGGACTTAGCAGCAATCTGAGCATAAGCGGCGAATGGAGCGCGCACAGCGCGGCGTCGAGGCGCGCAGTTGAACCCAATTGCCCGCGCTTGGCAACCGCTACGCGACGTTCGTCGTGACCTGGGTGCTATGCCATTATCCGCTTCCGACGACTCCTGGACGCGTAATGATGACGACTGCAACGGTACTTACTAACGATCAGGCCAGCTACTGGAACGACGAAGGTGGTGCGCGCTGGGTGCAACACATTGACGGTGTTGAAACCATGCTCGAAGCCTTGAGCGCACGTCTGCTCGAACGACTCAAGCCCGCAGCCGGCGAACGCGTGCTCGACATCGGTTGTGGTGGTGGCATCACCAGCGCCGCGATTGCGCAAGCGGTTGGCGCCACCGGCCACGTCACCGGGCTCGATGTCTCCAAAGTCATTCTTGAGGTTGCACGCCAACGTTACGCGGCGCTCGCCAATCTCGAATTTGTGCTGGCCGATGCCAGCACCCATGGCTTTGTGCCAGGGTTATACGACGTTCTCACGTCACGCTTCGGGGTGATGTTCTTCCACGACCCACACGCGGCATTTGCCAATCTGCGCCGTGCGTTGAAGCCCGCTGCGCGGCTGTGCTTCATGTGTTGGCGGCGGCTGGATGAAAATCCGTGGATGGGCCTGACTGCCGCTGCGGCGTTCACCGTATTGGCCCCGCCCGCCAAGCCAGAGCCTGGCGCGCCGGGGCCATTCTCCCTGGCCAAGCGTGAGCGCGTCACAGACATTCTCAACTCGGCCGGATTTGCTGGCATCGAATTCGAAGCGGTCGATCGTGCCATCGACATGGGCACGGTGGACGAAGCATTGCAGTGGCTGAGCAATATGGGTCCGGCGGCGCAGCCTCTGCGGGATGCGAGCGAGCCTGATCGTGCCGCGGCACTGCAGGCCATGCATGCCGCCCTGACAACGGCGGCTAGTGCGGGCAGGGTCGTGCTGAACGGCGCAAGCTGGGTGGTGAGTGCGGTAGCTGTTTAGGCCTTGGGGGTTGGACTTCGGGCGAAGGGGAATTCCCCCTCACCCTGATCCTTGCCCCGCTGTGGAGAGCGTCGCGGTGAGCGGTGGCCCCTAGCGCGCCAAAGGCCCACGCACCAAACGACCGGGCAGATTGCCGCTCGCTTGATTGTTCTCCAGCAACACCGCGCCATTGACGATAGTCGTGCTGATGCCGCGAGCCGTCTGCTTCAGGCGTTGCGCGCCGGACGGCAGATCGTTGACCAGCTCAGGCATGTTCTGGCTGATGGTGTCGGGGTCGAAGATCACCAGATCGGCGTTCAAACCTTCGCGCACCAGCCCGCGATCGTAAAGCCCCCAGGCGGTGGCCGTATCGTGGGTAATGAGTCGCACCGCTTCTTCCAACGTGAAGGCCTGCTTGTCGCGCACCCAATGGCTGAGCAAATGGGTTTGCAGCGATGAATCCATGATCTGCGCGACATGGGCACCGGAATCCGAGAATGTCACCACGCTACGCGGGTGCTTCATCATGGTCAGCACGTGATCCTGATTTTCGTTGGCCAGCGGCTGGCGGAAGAAGGCGTTGAAATCGGTTTCGAGTGCGATGTCGATCATGGCTTCGGCGGCGTGTACACCCCGTCGTCGGGCGACGTCGGACATCAGTTCTTCATCGCCGATACCCTTCATGTAATAGAACCAATCCCACTCCGGCGGACGCGCCTCAGCGCCGACAATCTCGGGACCGTTATAGGGCGCGCTCGCGACCTCAACCAGTTTGCGTTTGACGGCGGGATCGCGCATCAAGGCAATTTGCTCGGCAATCGGCTTGGCCCGGATCTCGCGCCACACATCCCAATCATCGAAGGGCGTGTGTGACTTGAATGACAGCAGGGTCGAGATCGAACGACTGTGGGCCTGCACGAACATGCGGCCACCGGCGGCGCAGACATCATTGGCCAGCTGGTAATAAGCAGGCCAGACATCGGGCGCGACGCGTATGCTGGGCATGCCAAACGTAATCGGCACACCCGACTCCACCGCAAGCTCGGTCAGACGTTGAAAATAATCCTGCTTGCGGGCCTCGTTGCGGCCGGGTGCTTCACCGGCCAATTCGAAAATACCCGCGCCGGTGGCGCCCATGGCATTCACGATGGCGCGGACCTCGGACCAGTCCGCCACGCGGCTCGCGACCGGACGATCGTCTGAGGTCAGATGATTGTGGGTGCGTGAGGTTGAAAAACCGATGGCACCGGCCCGCACAGCGTCCTGCACTTCGTGCGTCATGCGCTTGAGTTCGTCGGCTGTCGCCTGTTCGCTGAAGGCCCGTTCGCCCATGACATAGGTGCGCACAGCGGAGTGGCCGATATAACCGCCGTAGTTGATGCCCTTGGGCAAGGCGTCGAGTACGTCGAGATATTCGCGGAAGGTTTCCCAGCGCCAATCGATGCCGGCCTTCATCGCATCGCGCGACAGATCCTCGGCCCGTTCGAGATTGCGGAACACCAGGTCTGCGTCCTTGGCGGCGCAGGGCGCGAGGGTGAAACCGCAGTTACCCATGACGACCGTGGTGACGCCGTGATAACAGGAACACGAACCGAGCGGGTCCCAGAAAATCTGCGCATCCATGTGGGTGTGACCGTCAACGAAACCCGGCGAGACCACCTGCCCGCCGGCATCGATGCTGCGCTGCGCGCGCTCATTGATACGGCCGATCTTGACGATCTTGTCGCCCTTGATACCGACGTCCGCCGGAAAACGCGGACCACCCGAACCGTCCACCACAAAACCATTTTTGATTACGAGGTCGTACATCGTCGCCACCCACTGTGCAAGAAACTAGGGGCAGATTAACACCGCCCTGGGAGCGCCGCCCAACACTAAAGGGGGTAGGCCAAAGCCATCGCCGCGGTCAGCGCCAAAGCGGCCGCGCTGTGACTACAATTGCACACCAGCCCCGCAGGAAACCGGCCATGCCTGACTACACCATCATCGACGTCGATACCCATGTCACCGAATCCGCCGACCTGTGGACCAGTCGAGTCCCGGCGCGCATGCGTGACGCTGTACCCCACCTGGTCAAAGACAGGCATGGTCGCCATATGTGGCACTTGAACGGCAAGGCCATTGCCAAGCTGGGCCTGTCGGCGACGGCCGGCGTCGGTGATATGAAGGACCCACCGGATCACTACAGCGACATGCACCCGGGCGCCTATGACGCCAAGGCGCGCCTCGAATACATGGACAAGATGGGCATCTGGGCGATGGTCATGTATCCCAATGTCGGCGGTTTTGGCAGTCAGGTATTCCTGCAGTTGGGCGATCCGGAATTAATGTTGACCTGCGTGAAGGTTTACAACGACTGGCAAACCGAGTGGGCAGCGGCCGACCCGCGCCGTTTGTTGCCGATCACGTCAACGCCCTTCTGGGACGTCACGGCCGCTGTGGCAGAAGTGCGCCGCGGCGCGGCGATGGGCCATCGCGGCATTCTGTTTACCGGTGAACCCCAGGCCTTCGGCCAGCCCGTGATCGGCGACCCCTACTGGAATCCACTGTGGGAAGCGGCGGTTGAACTCGGTCTGCCGATCAGCTTCCACATTGGCTCAGGCAATATGGAATCGGGACTCAATCGCGAGAAGATGAAGGTCTACGGCCGCATGGCCGCTTTCACCGAGATCTCGGTCGCTTATTTCATTCGCAATGGTGTGCAGATTGCCGACCAGTTTAATTCAGGCGTACTTGCCCCTTATACAGCCATCAAAATTGTATCGGT
>JANOXY010000372.1:0-3002 GCA_031418675.1 Pseudomonadota bacterium | reverse complement strand
CTCCGTCGATGCAGTACTGGCCGGCCATTCAGAAGGCTCGTCTGGACAATCAGCACTACCTGCGTCACGTGATTGACGACTTCCCGGCGGCCAAGTGGGCCGTGCGTGACGTCTTCAACTTCGGTAACGAGCAGAACTTCGTTGACACCATGCGTACGGTGGAAGGGTTCCGCGCCTCGTTTGGTCCCTTCATCCAGTGGGCGGGCCGTGAGTTCAAGCGCGAAACCGTCTTGATGGTTGGTGGTAACTACGTGGTCAATTCGGAAAATCCGCTGCTTGACCAGTTGATTATCCGTGGTGAAGTGTCGGTGACCCCGAACAAGCGCATCACCAACGACCTCACCTTCAACTACAAGAAGGTGGACGACATCGTGTCGGCCATGATCTTGGAGAAGTACTACCGTTTCTCCGAGGCCTTCCCGGCGACTTACTTCGTGTTCCAGTGGATGCATCGTACCGAGACCGACCTGTTTGGTCGCGACTTGGATAAGAACAATACACGTGGAATCGGCACTTTCATCGACTCCAAAACCGGCCAATTCAAGCCGGCCGCGTTTGATCCAGAAATGATGAAGCCCCGTGGTACCCCCATGGCGGATTACATCGTGGTGGCGTTCCAGCAGCCCTTCCCGAACCTGATTTGGCGCTTGGATGCTGCGGTGCTGATCGATGCGTCGGGTGGTTATCTGTTCCAGCCGGGTGTGCGCTATCGCCCATCGGCCAAGTTGCAGTTTGACCTGTACGCAACCATCATCGCCTCACCGGGTGGTGAGAACGATACCATCACCGAGACCCTCGACTTCGCGGACGAAATGTTTATTCGCGCGACCTACTTCTTCTAAGAAATCGTAGTCGAGATTGTTAAAGAGCCGGCCTAGTGCCGGCTCTTTTTTTTGTATCGCAAGCGCAGTGCCGGTTAACGCCGGGCAGGTCGGTGAAGTGTCTTCGTTGCGAGTACAGCCAAGTTCCCAAGCCCCTACACTTTGTTATGATGCCTGCCCCGCTCGAAGGTCTGGGCCGATGAAACGGGGCCGCGAACTACCTTCGGGTTGCGGAAGTCTCAGCAATTACTTTCAGCACGACGGTCCGATACCTCACAAATCGCCCATGACGCCGCCAGCGCACACTAGTCAGACTTTTAGCCCTCAGGGTCTACTCAGACCGTGCTCTGCACTCAACGCCCCGTCTGCGGGTGCTGTGGGGGAAATCCGACCATGATGGGCCGTTACCGCCGTATGGTATTGTGGAGCTGCGTGCTGGCGCTTTCTGCAATTATTCATGCCATCGTCTCGGGCCGCATTGGCCATCAAATCGAACGCAATCTCGGTCTCGCCGCCGAAGAGCAGAGCGTTGAAATTAGAGTCCCGCCCACACCCCAGAAGCTGGTGGAACGTCCGCCGCCGCCTGAGGATGAGCTGGAATTTGAAAAAGAGCTCGAACTGGAGCCGCCGGAGATCTTGATTGCACCGCGCGCCATCGCGCCGCCTCCGCCGAACGTCACGGTGGCGCTGAAAGCTCAGGCTGGCGGCGCCGGTGGTGATGAAAAGAGCGAAGGCGCGCCCCAGATTGAAATCGCTGGGGGTTTGAGTCTTGGTGCGATTCCCGGCACGGGAGGCAGTGGCTTCGGAGGATTCAAATCCGGCATAGGCAATGGACTTGGCGATGGTACTTCGCGTTTCGCCGCTTTTATCTCCGGCCTGCGTGAAGCTGGTCTCGACGTGGTGTTCTGCGTCGATACCACCGGTTCCATGGGTTGGGTGCTCGCCGAGGTGAAAGATCGCATCGACGACATCACGAAGTTCGTGCGCACGCTGGTGCCAATCGCGCGCTTCGGTTTTGTCGCCTATCGCGATTTCGACAACCCGGAATACACCACGCGTATTCAGCCACTCACCTACAGCAAGCGAAAATTGAACGGATTTATCGGCGGTCTGAAGGCAGACGGCGGCGGTGATTGGTACGAAGCCGTTGATGCAGGTATCAAAACGTCGATCGATGATTCGGGCTGGCGCCCAGGTGCACGCAAGGTCATTATCGTCATCGGCGATGCACCGATGCGCGAAGGACAAGCAAGAAAGATCGCGCGGTTGATCGAATCCTTCAAGCATAGCGGCGGCACGCTGTCGGCGCTGGACGTTAGCGATCAGGCCAATCCTCATCTGCTCGAATCGCAGCTAGGCCGCGCTGTCAGTCGCGACCTGTATCGCAATGCACCGATGGCCGACTGGCTGGTGCTAGGCGAAGCGGGTGGTGGTGATACCGCGACCTTGGACGGTGATACCAAGCTCACCCGGCGGCTGGTCAAACTTATCATGGGCGACCAGTTCGCGAACGAAATGCAATCCCTGTTGGACGTGTTATGAGCGTATTCAAGCGCCTGACACGAAGCCTTCTGCTCGTCGTATTGCTCATCTCCAGCTACAACGCCCAACTACACGCCGCCACGACCAGCAAGGCTGCCGCGCCCGCTGACGCTGCAGCGTCCGTGAAAATCAATCCCAGTGCAGACATGGCCAAGCTTGGCGCCCTGACGGCGCGTCTGCAGGCTGCGGGGGCAAGTTCAGCGGATTTTGCTGCGATTGCCAACGAAGTGGGCCCGGTGATTGATGAACTGCGCCAGGCGGGTTTAAACAATGAGCAGCTCAATGCCCTGCGACGCCAGCTTGAGCAGATGCGCACGCTCACGGAACAGCGTCTGGATCAATACGAAGCCGATGCCCACGAGAGCGAAGAAGCCTTGGAAAGCATGTATCGCTCGCGGGTGTGGGACGACATGAGTTTTGCCCTTGCGGCGTTCCCCTATTGGCGAGCGTGGATCGATCTTGAGCTGGCGCGCGGGGTCACCGGTCGAGGGGAGAAGAGCAAAGCGCTGGCACCGGCCAGGAACGGCTTTAAGGCCGCGTCAGTGCAATTGTTCAAACCGGGCCTGGTTTACGGCGGATGGTTGGGCCTGGGTTATGTAGAGCTGGAAGGCGGCCGCAAGGACCGCGCCAAAGAAATTT
>JANOXY010000371.1:0-4051 GCA_031418675.1 Pseudomonadota bacterium | reverse complement strand
GGCTCGGGCAAGAGTACGCTGCTGCGTCATCTGCTCGGCCTGAATGTGCCGACCAGTGGCACGATCAAGCTATTGGGACACGACATCACCACGGCCAGCGATGCGCAGATGCACGGCTTGCGCCGGAATATGGGTGTGTCTTTTCAGGGCGGGGCGCTGTTCGGATCGCTGTCGGTGCTGGAGAACGTCATGCTGCCTTTGCGCGAGCACACCCAGCTGGACGAGCAGACCATGGCCATCATGGCGCGTATGAAGCTCGAGGTGGTGCGTTTGGGCGGACTGGGCGATTTGATGCCTGCACAATTGTCCGGCGGCATGATCAAGCGTGCGGCTCTGGCGCGGGCGATCGTGATGGATCCGAAGCTGTTGTTCTTCGATGAGCCTTCCGCCGGGCTCGACCCGGTTGTATCGGCGGAATTGGACGAGCTCATTCTGAAACTGCGCGATAGCATGCAGATGTCGATAGTGGTGGTGACCCACGAGCTCGACAGTGCCTTCAAGATCGCCGATCGCATAACCGTCTTGGATCATGGCAAGATTCTGCTGGCGGGCAGCGTCGATGAGGTCAGGAATTCCCCCATTGAGCGAATTCAAGATCTGTTGAATCGTCGACCCAGACAAGAAGAAATCGACACCGATGCCTACCTGCGCCGTTTAACGGGCGGCTAGCCAGGCATAAAAATCCGGACCCGCGCTGCATGAAGCGAGACAACATCAATTACCTCATGGTCGGCAGCTTCGTGGTCGTGATGCTGATTGCACTGGCGGTGCTGCTGTTTGCCGTCAGTGGGCGCGATGGACCCACTGATAACTATTATGTGGTTTATAACAATGTTGCCGGTCTGAACTTCGGTACCGGGGTGTTCTTCGAGGGCTATCGTATCGGTCAGGTGGAGGCCATCACGCCGATGCCCGCGGCCACGGGTATGCAATACAAGCTCGAACTGAGTGTGCGTTCCGGCTGGCAGATCCCGAACGACAGTATTGCGATGGTGGCCGCCACGGGATTGATTTCGGCTGTGATCATCGATATCCGCCAAGGAAAATCCCCAACCCCGCTTAAACCTGGTGAGTTTATCGCCGGCCAGGGGCAGACCGATTTGTTCTCGGTGCTCAATCAGGTAGCCGGTGATTTCCGCGCGCTCTCCCAGGACGGATTAATGCCGGTGCTGAAAAATCTGGATACGGGCATCAGCGCCGTTACACAAGAAATCCTCAGATTTCGCCACGACGATTTGACGCCGCTGGTCACCATGCTGCACGAACGCTTGGATACGGAGGTGCTGGGCGGCACCATCGCCATCATCAAACAGTTGGACGAAAGTGCGCGCGGCCTGCAGGCGGTGTTCAGTAGCGCAAACCAGGCGCGGGTGACGAACATCCTGAGTCATGTTGATGGCGTGGCAGTCAATCTGAACGAACTGATCCTGCGCGTAGAAACCAGCCGTGCCCAGGCCGACAAATTGCTGGCTGCGCTCGATACCCTGGCAACCGACAATCGCGAGGAGATCACCTCGGGGCTGGCGGCCGCGCGGGTTTCCATGCGTGAGTTGCAGGTTGCGCTAAAAACCGTCAACGCGCACCTGAGCCAAATCCTTAGCAACCTCGAGGGCGGCTCGCGCAACATCAACGAATTCTCGCGCACCATACGCGGCAATCCGGCGCGGCTGTTGCGCAATTCCGACGCGGTCGAACCGGGACCCTAATGAAGCGGGGGATCGTCTATCTGCTGGCGGCTGTGCTTACGGGCTGCGGGAGTTTTTCACCACCCCACAAAGACTATTTTTATCGACTACCCGAGCTTGCCGGCGGCAACACGCTCGGCACTGGCAAAGGCGCGCTGGTATATGTGCCGCCTTTTGTCGCCAGTGGCCTGCACGGCGAACGCGCCCTGATCTACGCGCATGATGATGGCACAGCGCTTGAACAGTACACTTACCACTACTGGGTAGACAGCCCGCGCGTGTTGCTGCAGCAGGCCTTGACCGAACGACTGCGTATGGGGGGCACATTGCGCATCATTACCGCGCCCAGCGCCGACGCGCAGTACACCGTGCGCGGTTACATCCGGAAGTTTGAGCGGCGCGGAGGAAACAAGGGTTTGGCTGAGGTCAGTCTTGAGTTTGAGGTGACGCCGGCCGATAGCGATTCAGCAGAATTCGCGCGCGCTTATCAACGCAGCGTTGCACTGCCTGACAACGGCATGGCGAGTTGTGCAACTGCGCTGGGGGTGGCCGCACAGGACATCGTCGCGAGTTTTGTTACGGATCTGGAGGCCCACTGGCGGCGCTAGGGGGCGTCTACAAGGGGCTTGGGGGGTTGGAGATTCACAAGGGGTGGCCGGCAAGTCGGCTACATGGTCGTTAGTGCGGGCCGCGTTGGAGTCGGCCCCTGGTCTGAGGAGCGCGGGGTTTGGGGGCGATACTCGGAAAGCTGAAAGACAACTGGGTACGCGTCGCGATGAGCGCCGCGGTGCTGGTCCTGTTTTTGTTGCACGCGACGGAAGTCCTGCGATTGGATTTCATCGATCAGATGGAAAACCTCGCTTACGACAGCCACCTTGAACTGACAATGCCCGGTCAGATCGATGACAGCGTCGTGATCGTCGACATTGACGAAGCCAGCCTCACCGCTGAAGGTCGCTGGCCCTGGTCACGCGACAAGCTCGCCCATCTGCTGGATGGCCTTTTTCAGCGCTACAAAGTCAAGCTGGTGGGCTTCGACATTGTGTTCGCCGAACCAGACGAAAGTTCGGGACTGAAAACCTTGGAACAACTGGCCAAGGGCGATCTGCAGAGCAACCAGGATTTTGTCAATCGCCTGGACGTGATCCGTCCCCAGCTCGATTTCGATGGCATCTTTGCCGAGACCATCCAGAAGTACAACGTGGTGCTGGGCTACTACTTCAATTTTGGCGACGGCGCCGATATCGCCAAGATCGGCGAACTACCGGAACCGATGTTCGATAAGTCCGATTTCCAGGGCAAAGCCGTGCAGTTTCTGTCGGCAACCGGTTATGGCAGCAACCTCAAGTCCCTTCAGGCCAGCGCGCTGGGGGCGGGGCATTTCACGCCATCACTTGATCGGGACGGTGTCGTGCGGCGTGTGCCGATGTTGTTGCGTTATGGTGACAAGTACTATGGCTCGCTGTCTTTGGAAATGGCGCGGCGGGCATTGGGCGTGGACGCAGTGACAACACGGTTTGAGAAACCACTGTTCGACGCCCGTGGCTATGCGGGCTTGGAATGGCTGATGGTTGGTAAGTTCGGGGTGCCAGTCGATAAGAACGTCAGGACCCTGGTGCCCTATCAGGGTGGCAAGGGCAGCTTTCACTACGTGTCGGCAACCGATGTGCTGAAAGGTGCAGCCGATCCGAACATCTTGAAGGACCGTATTGTTCTGATCGGCACCAGCGCACCGGGCTTACTCGATCTTCGCGCGACACCGATGGAAAAGGCCTACCCCGGTGTGGAGGTGCACGCCAATCTGATCGCAGGTATTTTGAGCGGCAGAATGCTCGAGTTCCCCGCGTACACCATGGGCGCTGAAGTGCTCATGCTGTTGGCAGTCGGCGTCGGCATGATCCTGGCTGGTGCCCTGTTCAGCCCTTTAAATACCACGCTCTTCACCTTCGTCGGCATTCTCGTCTATATCGGTTTTAATCATCTGGTCTGGGCAATGGGGCAGACGGTACTGCCGTTGGCTTCGGGCATCATGATGTCGCTGATGATGTTCTTGCTGCATATGTCATACGGCTATTTTGTTGAGGCCCGCGGTAAACGGCAGATTACGGGGTTGTTCGGACAATACGTGCCGCCCGAGCTGGTTGACGAGATGGCCAAGGCACCCACCGAGTATTCCCTGGAAGCGGAGAGCCGCGAATTGACCGTGTTGTTTTCAGATGTGCGGGGCTTCACGACGATATCCGAAGGACTCTCACCGGCAGATCTGGCGGCACTGATGAACCAGTTCCTCACGCCCATGACCGAAGTCATTCACCAATCACGGGGCACGATAGACAAGTACATGGGCGATGCGATCATGGCGTTCT
>JANOXY010000370.1:0-3739 GCA_031418675.1 Pseudomonadota bacterium | reverse complement strand
ATGCGATTGGCGCGATACCGCGCCTGGTCGACATGGGTATCGAACCCTATCTCCTGACCTCGGCGCTGGCGGCCATCGTTGGGCAGCGCCTGGTGCGTAAGATCTGCAGCGGCTGCCAACAGGAAGTGCCCGACCCCGCCGCCGACTTCGAGCGGGTGCGCAAGGTGCTTGGTAACCTGAACCCGGGCCCCTTGTGGGTGGGGGCGGGCTGCAATCTGTGCCGCAACAGCGGTTATCGCGGGCGCCTCGCGATCTACGAAGTGCTGAGTGTCGATGAGCGCTTTCATGCGCCGATACTCAAAGGCGCGGAGCTCGCCGAGTTGCGCCAACTGGCCGCCGCGTCGGGCATGCAAGCCATGCTCGAGGATGGTCTGGATAAGGCCAAGGCCGGCCTGACCACGCTCGATGAGCTGGTGCGCGTGGTGCGCTGAAGAGCGAGCCGCACGCCATGCTCAACTACGCCTATCGCGCCCTCGATCGAGATGGCAAGCCTGTCGCCGGCACCCTGGCGGCGCTCGATGAACAAGCGCTCACCGACAAGCTGCAGAACATCGGCTACTGGCTGGTCGAAGCCAAAACCTGCAAACCCGACGAACTCAAAGAACCACGCCACATCAAGCGTGCCGAACTCGCCGAGCTGTTTGGCAATCTGGCAACCCTGCTCGAAGCGGGCTTGAGCGTGGTGGCGGCCATGCGCACGCTGGAGAAAGAGAGCGAGGATGCTGGCCTGCAACAGGTGCTGACCGACGTGCGGCTCAACATCGAAACGGGTACCAGTCTCGGCGAGGCGCTTGCCCGCCATCCCAAAATATTCGACGAACAGATGCGCAATACCATCGTCGCCGGTGAGTACGGCGGCAATCTGCCCGAGTCATTGCGCGAAATTGCGCGCTACCTCGACTGGCTGCAACGGCTCTTGGCCGACGTCAAACAGGCCAGCACCTACCCCGTCATTGTGTTGTGTGTGCTGGTGGCTTTTATGCTGTTGCTGTTTGGTTTTGTGGTGCCGCGTTTTGCCGCCATTTTGACCGAATTGGGTTTGGAGCTGCCGTTGGTGACCAAGATCGTGATCGGTATCGGTGGTGTCGTGCAGCACCATGGTCTGGTCGGGCTGGCCACGGTCATAGGTGCCGTGCTGGGCATGAAGCTGGCGGTGCGGCGGCTACCGTGGCTGGCCTTTGCCATCGATCGGTTTAAGTTGCGCATGCCGGTATTTGGCAAGCTCAACCAGATGCTGTGTCTGTCGCGTCTCACCCACCAGCTGGGCCTGCTGTTGAAATCCGGCGTACCGATCACGACCGCGCTGGAATTATGTCAGCACTCCCTGGGTAACCGCGTTTACGGTGAATTGGTCGGTGCCGCGCTGGGTGTGGTGTTGCAAGGTGGGGTTTTAAGTACGGCATTTCGTGAGCAGGCCGATATCCCTGGCATGTTGGTACGTATGATTTCTGTCGGTGAGGAAACCGGACGCATGGAACACGCGCTTGGCCATGTCTCGCATCATCTCGATGAAGAGATCCCGCGCCGCATCAAAAAACTATTCGGCGTGATCGAGCCTTTTGTCATGCTGACCCTGATCGGCATGGTCGGCACCGTGGCACTGGCGATCTTTCTGCCGCTGATGAGCATGATGGGCGGATTGAATCGATGAGCAGGCGTTTGACCATGGGCGGCTTTACGCTGATCGAAATGATCGGCGTGCTGGCCATCATTTCGACCCTGGCAGCGGTGCTGGTACCCAACGTGGTGAAAGGCATCGATGAAGTGGTGAGCGAAGCCGAGGGCCGCAATCTCACCGCCCTGAGTAGCGCGCTGGACACCTACGCCAGCAGCCAGAAACGCATACCCAATGCGGCGGGCTGGGTGGCGGCCCTGGGCACAGTCATCAATATGAGCACCAACAAAATCAACCTGAACGAGCGCAGCTTTCGCCGCGGTTATTACGTTGACCCGCGCTTTTTCACCGCCACTGCCACGGCCTTTGCCGGTTATACCCAGACCAATGGTGTGACCGCCGTACCGTTTTCGCCGCGCATCATGATCGTCTCGGATCTGACCCGTAATGCGCCCGCCGCACCGACCACGGCAGCGGCATTTAATGCGATCTGGAACCAGACCGCCGCTGCCACCGTGGTCGAAGGACCACGGGTGCGAGTGCAGCGCATTCATATGGGCAGTACCTTTCTTCCGGTCTTGTTCACCAATCAATTCACCACTGCGGTTGCTTATCGCATTGAGAGCCGCCCGAGTGTGTCGCTGCCGGCCGTCGGCGCCGGCGGCGGCACCGGCATCACGCGATATCTGCTCAAGGGCACCAAGGTTTCTCTGCAGAAGCCGCCGTTTCCCACCGGTGCGGTGGAACGTGCGGTGATCATTACCAGCGGCCGTGAGCTCAGTTACGTCTCTTCCGGTGGTGCGACACCCGTGTGGTCGTGGAGCGCCCTATGAGCAAACTGGTCGGGGTCATCAGCTGGTTATACGGTGATTTCCGCGTGCTGCGTCTGCAGCGCGGTAAAGTCCTGGGTGTTTACCACGCGGCCGAAGCCGTGAGCGACCTCGCCACGTTTGCCGAGGCCGTGGCCACCGCCCATCGTGCCCTGGCACTGCCCTCGGGGCCGATCGCGGTGGTGTTTGCCAACGATGATTGTGGCCATCTTTCTTTCGAAGCGCCGCCGACCTCGGCGGCCGATCTCGAGCGCATGGTGGCGCGTCGTGTTGACACCGAAAAGACCTTTACCGAAGCGGCTTCCTGGACCTACCGCGCGGTGGCCGATGAACGGGCGCAGACCGGTCGCACGGTACTGCTGCATCTCGCACCAAAACGTTTTGTTGATGCCATCATCCGCATCTGTGAAGAGTATTTTCTGCAAGTACGCAGCATCGTGCCGCTCGCAGAATTAGTGGCACGAATAACGCTGCCGGCGTGTACCAGCGCCGAAGACGTAGTGATCGCGACGGCCGTGCTACGTGAGCGCGCGGTCTTGAGCGTGGTGCGTGCCGATGCCAGCGTGGTATTTGCGCGCACCGTCACCTTGGGCGAGCACGGCGAGCTGGACGATCGCATTCCACTCGAAATCAATCGCACGGCGCTGTTCGCCAAACAGAAGATTGGCAAGTCCATCGACGCCGCCTGTGTGTTTGCGGCCGATGCGGCGCTGGGCGCGCGTATCGCGCCACAATTGGAATTGAGCCTGCGCGAGGTCGCGGTGGTGGACCATGAGTTCACTTGGGCGCGCGCACTCGCCAGCCAGAATCTCGCACCGCTTGGCAATCTGGTGCCGCGCTTTCGTCAGCGTGCCTTGTCACAACGCTCCCTCACCCGTGCCGCCATGCTGGCGAGTGCAGTGTTGTGGCTGGTGGCCCTGATCAGCGTCGCGTGGGTGACGCAGTTCAACAGCCGCGTCGCGGGTCGCGGCAGCATGGCACTGGCCGCCCTGCCGGTGCTGGAAAGCGAAACCGCGACCCTGACGGCGGAACTCGAGCGGTTGATCGCACAAAAACAAAGGTTAGGCGAGTTGAGCCCAACGCTGGCGGCGGTGCCGGCTGGTTTCATGCATCAAGTCGGGCTGGATCTGCCCGCCAGTCTGACCTTGACCCAGGCGCGCATCACGCGCGTTGACGGTGCCTGGAATTTTCGTCTCGAAGGCTTGGCCGACAGTCGTCTCGAAGTCACCCTGCCGACGCTTGAACATCTGAGTGCGAGCCTGGAAGCTGCGCCCTGGCATGGTGTAGTCAATCC
>JANOXY010000369.1:0-14198 GCA_031418675.1 Pseudomonadota bacterium | reverse complement strand
CTGCCATCGCGTGATGGATCCCCTGCCGCCCATCGCCTTCTGCCAGGTGGTCGCACACATGCCTGCCGAAGATATGGATTTCCTGCAGCAGGTTTTTACCGACGCCATCACCGGGCCACTGGAAACCCGTGGCATCAATTGGGTGAAGGGCCAGGACTATCTCGCCACGCTGCTGGAACGACGCAAGTTTGAGGCGCGCCAGGACGACATCGTTGATGCGATTCTGTACTTCGAATTTCCCGATGGGCGGCCCTACGGCGACAGTGAACGGGCAGGATCCCTGGCTCAGATCGTCGCTGCCGGCGCGACCACTACCGGCGCGGTGATCGCGGGCGCCTTGTATCACCTCGCGACCCATAATGACGACCGCCGCCGCCTGCAGACTGACCCGAGTCTCATCCCTCGTGCGGTGGAAGAATTCCTGCGGGTCTATGTTTCAGCACCAAACAATGGACGGCGTGTGATGCGCGATGTCGAAATTGCGGGCACTGCCTTGCGCGGACCACATGACGGCGAGAAAGGCGATTACATCATCTACAATCTGGGCGGTGCTAATCGCGATCCGAGCATGTTCAAAAATCCTGATACGACCGACATCGCACGCACGCCCAATCGGCATCTAAGCTTTGCCGCCGGCACCCATCGTTGCCTCGGTCTGCATCTGGCACGGCTCAATCTGCGCATTGCCATCGAGGCTTTCATCACGCGCATTCGAGATTTCTCACTCGCCCCCGGCTTTGAGCCGCGCTACCTGGGTGGTATCACGCGCAGCTTGCGTGAGTTGCCCCTTATTTTTGAACCGCGGCACCTGGAATAAAATTCGGTGAGTCAGGCGCGCGGATGCCGCGAACGTTCGGCGTGCGGGTCGGGCTGATCATTGCGAATGGGGCTGTGCAGGTCGCGATAGGTCGTGCAGAACCGGCCACGTGCTGCGACGGGTATGGTTGCCAAACAACCTTGTGCCGGACCCAACGAACACCGCCTCTTTCCGCCGCGACCCGCCAGTGATGGTCCGCTGTTGGTGCTCCCATCTTGCGTAGCTCAAGACGCAGGCGGCGCAGGTTCCGACCACCCCAGGGGCGAGCGGAATTTGTGAGCAGATTTACTCGAGGTTCAGCCTCAATGGTCTAATATATCGCGCTGTAAGCCTGCCCACCGCGCGCGAGCTGTGGTGCTGCAGATTCCGTTTACCGCGGTGCTTGGCGTGGCCAAGGCGCCAAATTCTGACCACGAAAGGACCCATTATGAAATATAGAATTTTAGTCACCTGTGCGCTGCTCTCGGCTCTGACTGGCTGCGGCAAAGACCCGGCCTCGACTGCGACGGACGCAGCAAATGCGACGAAAGACTCTGCCACGACGGCAGTTGAAGGGGCGCAGGACGCCGCGGCAACCGCCGTCGAGACGACGACTGACGCCGCCGCAAGCGCTGCAACGCAAGCGACAGACGCTGCTGCTGCTGCCGCCACTACCGCCGTGGACGCAACCACCGATGCCGCAGCGGCAACGGCCGGCGCCATGTCGAGTGCAGCCGATGCAACCACCGATACAGCGTCAACCGTCGTGGCAGGTGCAGCTGATACTGCGGCTGCTGCAGCGGCCTCGGCCGCCGATGTCGCCGCCGTGCCCGCTGCTTCCACCGACGCCATGGGTACGATGGCGGACAAGGCCGTTGAAGCCGGCAAGGAATCGGCTACCGATGCGGCAGGTGGTGCAATGTCACCGATGTCGCCCATGACCAAGCCCTAGTCATCAAGGTATTGCGCGCTCGCACCGAGGGGGCGAGCGCGCAGTACCTGGGTCGATACCCGGGCTAAGCTCGGGTTGGCTGACGAGCCGAATCCCAAGCCGTTTTGGCAAGTCCCGTGTCAGGCGCCACCGGAAAGGCATTCCGGATCCACAGGCCGGTCGGCCAATCAACACTTCGCCAAGAAAGACCGCGCAGCGCGCGGATCCTGCATTCGGCAGCTATCTCCCATCACCTGGCGAAAATTCCTTGATTTCGACAAGCTTCTGAGGATGCGCAATGGAGGCCATCGTGTTTATGCATTGGCTAAACATCGGCAGCGCGTGCTTAGCATCACTTGTCCTGGCAATTGATTACCCATAGCCTTGCCATCGCCCTCACGCTAGGGCTGTCACGAGTGTTATCCCATGGACTTGCGATGAACCTGCCAATCTTATTCGCGTGCCTTCTGCGGCACGGGCGTGCGTTGTGAAATTCGGACCGGTAGCGCTAGACGATGCCATCGGCGGCATCGCGGTTCACTCGGTGCGACATGGTGCTGTGGTGCTGAAGAAGGGCGAAATCTTCACCCCTGACCATGCCGCGAGCTTACGTGAAGCCGGCATCGACGAGGTCGTGGTCGCGCAATTGGAAGCCGGTGATGTTGGCGAAAACATTGCGGCCGAACGCCTGGCTGCGGCATTCGCGGGCGCGAATATTCGAGTGCAACGACCGTTCACCGGCCGCTCCAATCTGTTCGCCACTTGCAACGGGCTGCTGCACGTCGACAGCGCGACACTTAACGGTGTGAACGAAGCCGATGAACGCTTAACCATCGCCACCCTGCAAGCGTGGCGACAGGTCAGTGCCGGTGGGATGGTGGCGACCGTGAAGGTGATTCCATTTGCGGTGCCAGGCGATCTGCTCGTGCGGGTGATGGCCCGTGCTGTACAGCATCCTCTGCAAGTAGCGGCATACGCGCCGCTGCGTGTTGCCGTGATCTCCACGCTACTGCCGGGACTGAAGGCATCGGTCATCGATAAGACGCTGCGCGCGCTTGAAAAGCGCCTGGCGCCAGCGCAAGCTGCCATCGTCCACAAACTGAACGTCGCGCACGACACCGACGCCGTTGCTGCCGCGCTGGTTACCTGCGCACAGCTGAGCGATATCGTGGTGGTCTTCGGCGCTTCGGCGATTTCAGATCGACGCGATGTGATACCCGCTGCGCTTGAACGCAGTGGTGGCGAAATTGAGCAACTGGGCATGCCCGTCGATCCCGGTAACCTGCTGCTCGTAGGCCGGCTTTGGCTCGGTAAACACAAAGTACATGTGCTTGGTGCCCCGGGTTGCGCTCGCTCGCCAAAGGAGAACGGCTTTGATTGGGTGCTATGCCGCCTGCTTGCCGGCATCGAGGTAACATCGCGCGACATTCGGCACATGGGTGCCGGCGGCTTGTTGACCGAGATTGCCCACCGCGGCCAATTGCGCGAGGGACTGGCGAGCGAGGCCGAGGACTGACAGTTGCACCGGTCGATTGCGCGGACCGACAACGTAGCCAATAAACATCACGGCGAAGGCGTTGTCGGGATCTGAGAATCGCCAGGCGTTGACCTCGGGCAGATGCGCAATAGCACGGCGGCAAAGTGCGCTTCGTAGCCATCCTCACCGAGCTTGGCCAAAGTACCTGCTTTGCTGAGTTTGGCCAGCACCCGCTCGTTGGCCTCGCACAGTACAACGCGCACACCACGCTTTTGCAGTTCGACAATGACCTCTTCGAGCGTCTGGATGCCGGTGATATCCATGAATGGTACGCGGTGCAATCGGATGATCAACGTCTGCGGATCACTATGGGTGTGCAGCAGGGTGCGCTCGAAATTTTCTACCGCGCCGAAAAACATCGGGCCATCTATCGCGTAAACAAGAACCTCGGGCGGTAACTTCGTGAAACCCAGGGTTTGAAGTTCAGGCTCGAGGCTGTCGGCCGCCATGATTTGCGTGTCTACCGTTTCGGCCATGCGGCGTAGAAAATGCAGCACTGCGAGTATGACGCCGACGTTGACCGCAACGATCAGATCAACAAATACCGTCAGGAAAAAAGTAATGACCAGGATGGCGCGGTCGGCCGCGGGCGCTTTACGCAGGATAAAAGCGACACGTTTTAGTTCGCTCATGTTCCAGGCAACCACGAACAGAATAGCGGCCAAGGCGGCCAGTGGTACGCGCGCCGCAAATGGCGCCAGGAACAACAGAGTGGCTACCAGGGTGATGGCGTGAACGGCGCCCGCCAGTGGACTGTTAGCGCCATTGCGAATATTGGTCGCCGTGCGAGCGATCGCGCCGGTGGCGGCGAAGCCCCCAAACAATGGCGAGACAATGTTGGCGAGGCCTTGACCAATTAACTCCTGGTTGGAGTCGTGGCGCGTGCCGGCCATGCCGTCCGCCACCACAGCCGACAGCAGCGACTCGATGGCGCCCAGCATGGCAATCGTAAAGGCCGGGCCGATGAGGATGAGCAGCTGGGAAAACGACGTGTGCGGCCAGCCAAACACCGGCAAGCCCTGCGGGATCCCGCCGAAGGCGCTGCCGATGGTAGCCACCGCCGGCAAGTGCAGCGTGGACTGCACGGTGGTCGCAACGAGCATCGCCAGGAGCGGCCCCGGAATGGCTCTGACGAGCGCGATTTTTGGCGCAAAGATCACTACCACCAGGCTCAGTAATGCAAGCGCCAAGGTGGGCAGATTCAGTTGTGGCAGCACCTCAATCAGATGCCAAAGTTTCTCGTGAAAATGAATACCCTCGACCTTGGGCAAGCCGAGAAAATCGCGCCACTGACCAACAAAAATGATCACGCCGATGCCGGCGGTGAAGCCCACGATGACCGGTGCAGGAATGAACTTGATCACCCCGCCCATGCGCGCTACGCCCAACAAGGTCAGGACGACCCCGGCCCTGAGCGTTGCTACCTGCAGACCAGCGATACCCGATGTCCCAGTGATGCTTGCCAGGATGGCAATGAAGGCACCGGTGGGCCCGGCGATCTGCACGCGACTGCCACCCAGGAACGAGACCAGTAGACCACCCACGATGGCGGTGTACAGGCCCTGCTCAGGGCGCGCACCGGACGCAATCGCGAAAGCCATCGACAAGGGCAGTGCCACCACACCGACGATGACACCCGCCACGATGTTCGGCAAACAATACCGTCTGGCATAAAGCCCAGCGCGGTGCGCCTCAAGCAGCGCGATCAACGGGGCTGCGCTTTAAGGGCCGACAGAATTCTTGCAAAAGGCCCCTGGAAGGAATTCCAGGTCTTGTCGTCGAAGGACGGCGGGCGGCGTACGGGCCCGACCGCCAGCGAGCGGGCTTTTTGCCCCTTCTGCGCGAACACCACACTGTTGCCCTCACGTTTATCCTCGACCAATAACACCGCATGGTCGAAGCTGCGCCCGATGCGGTCGATATGGATATCGTAGTGGCGATGATCGGAATGCAGGTTGACGACCAGGATGCCATTCGGCGCCAGGGTATTGAAGCAGTCATCGTAGAAGCGCTGGGTGCTGAGCGCAGGCGGCAAGCCTTTGTGATCGTAGCCGTCCACCAGAATGACGTTGAACAGCTGCGATGAACTGGCAACAAACGCTGCGCCGTCCGCTTCGATGACACTGAAACGATCATCATCGTCAGGCACCACAAACTCGTCGCGCAGCGCGATGACGTAGGGATTGATCTCGACCACGCAGATCTTGGCGTCTATCAGGTGTTTGTAGCAAAACTTCGCGAGCGAACCACCGCCCAGCCCGATCATCGCCACATGTTCAGGGGCGGGATCAAATAGCAGAAAACCCATCATCGAGCGTGTGTACTCAATGTGCAGCGCGTTTGGGTGACGAAGATCCATGCGACTCTGTACTTCGGCAATCGAAAAATGCAGTGCCTTCGTCGTCGACGTCTGGCTGACAAAGGGCTTGGGGTGCGCAGGTGGTTTGGCGTTGAACATGACGATTCCTTGGCGAGCCGGCGGGACGCTTGAGCGGTTCATGGCGGATGTCGGACTCCGGAAGAGCCATCCGAATACCAGCGCTCCGTGCAGGACTTTAGTGATCTTGAAACGCGCGCACAACGAGCACCGTGGTGGGCAAGCAATGGAATGTCCTTGTTTGGCCGCCGGGTTGCAGGCCAAAGAACCATCGCAGATCGATGTATCCGTCATCTTGGAGGTGCTGGCACGCGCCATTAGCTGTCGGACCATGACCAGGCCAGTGGCGTCGTCATCCCTCGGCAACTAAACTGCGCCGTCGATGGCGCCAGGTGGTGAGTCATTCGACTAGTTGAACAGTGCCCGACCCCGGTCACGAAGTGACGCGTTGCTCCCATGAGTATTTGCCCGTGACCCCGATACGGCGTCTCAAGAATATCATCGGTGCGTCCGCCGGCAACTTTGTCGAATGGTTCGACTGGTTTGCCTACGCATCATTTGCCATCTATTTTTCCCGCGCGTTTTTTCCTGCCGGGGACCAGACTGCGCAACTTCTCAACAGCGCATTTATTTTTGCGGGTGGTTTTGTTGCACGACCGATAGGGGCGCTGCTTTTTGGCATCTACGCCGATCGGCGCGGACGGCGGGCGGCACTGATGCTGTCGGTGACGATGATGTGCGCAGGCTCGCTGCTGATCGCGGTGACGCCGACCGGTGTGGGTTTTGTGTCGCCCTTGCTATTGGTGGTGGCGCGCCTCGCGCAGGGCCTGGCCGTCGGTGGTGAGTACGGTGCCTCGGCGACCTATGTCAGCGAAATGGCAAGCACGCCCCATCGTGGCTTCTGGTCCGGCGTGCTCTATGTCACTTTGATTGGTGGCCAGCTGGCGGCCATCGCCCTGCAGGTCGCTCTGCAGCACGTGCTCGGTGAAGAAGCGCTTTATGCCTGGGGCTGGCGTGTGCCTTTTGTGATCGGCGCGGCGCTGGCAGTTGTGGTGCTGTGGATCAGGCGAGGCATCGAGGAGACCCAATCTTTCAGCGAGGTAAAAACGCCGCTGCGCGAGCGTGGTCGAGCACTGGCTCTGCTCGTCGAGTACCCGCGGCAGACCGCCATCGTCTTTGGCCTGACCGCAGCCGGCGCGATCGGTTTTTACACCTATGCGGTTTATATGCAGAAGCTGCTGGTGAACTCCGTGGGTTTTGATCGCGTCGTGGTTTCAGCGCTCATGGGCAAAGTGCTGGCAACCCTGCTGTTATTTCCGCCGCTGCTCGGTTGGATAGCTGACTATGTCGGGCATAAGCGCACCTTGCTGATCGCCTTCGCCGCCAGCGCTGTGCTGGCAGTGCCTGTGCTCAGCGCCATTTCAAGCGCTACGGATCCTTTTAAGGTCTATCTCCTGTGCCTGCTGCCATTGTTTTTCCTGTCCGGCTATTACGCGCTCAGCGCTACCATTAAGGCCCAGCTGTATCCTGCCCATGTGCGTGCGATAGGGGTTTCTGTGCCTTACGCAGTGGCGCTCGCGATCTTCGGTGGCAACGCTGAAACAGCGGCGCTGTATTTCAAAAAAATCGGTATGGAAGCGGGTTATCACTGGCTAGTCATGGCGGTATTCGTGGTTGGCTTTATTGCAGCGGCTTGTTTACCGGGTCCCCAGCGGGCAGCACAACTCGGCTCCACCTGAATCTGGCTGCGCGCAATCGCGCGAGCATCGCGCAATCAAGCTGCACAGATTGCTCTGCTGGCGGCGCCGCGCGCGACAAACCCTGACGGCCCGTCGACTTTGTCGCCGGAGATGCCTATTGTTTCTTAGACACCGTGTGCAGCCCGGCCGCTGAGGACCAGGCCCATTGCACCACCCCCAGCACAAGGATTGAGCAGGGCACAAGACATGGACAAAGTCGCGAGTACGGCGGCGGGTGTTGAACCGGGATGGAGGACAGCGGGCAGATTTCTGCTGAGCAGTGTGATTTTGCAGCTGATCTATGCCTGCGGCGAGGGTTCCGCGGCCGAGACGCTGCTAGTCGAATCGGCGACGGTAGCTAGTGCGGCCTGGTTCATTTCGCTCCTTGACCCTCACATTGCGGTACTGGCCGTCGGGCGCGAGATCATCGCCCCGTGTGGCACTTTATCGATCTTGAATGGCTGCGACGGTAGCGAAACACTGTTGCTCCTCGCGGCAGCCATAATCGCGGCACCGGTGTCCCGTGGCTGGCGCCTGGTCGGGCTGCTGGCATCGTTGCCGTTTGTGTACGTGATTAACCAGATACGCCTCGTAGCGCTGTTCTTTTCCTATTGTTTCGCGCGCAATAACTTCGCCTTCCTGCACGGATATGCCGCCCCTTCGGCAATCGTTGTTTTGTGCAGTCTGTTTTTTCTTGCCTGGCTGCAGCTCAGCCAGATACGCACCCATGCACGATGAACCTGCTGCAAACACGCAGTTTTTTGCTACTGATAGGCGTCTGTCTGGTTCTGCTGGGTGTCATGTCTATGGTTGGTCCTGGCTACTGCGCGTTATGGCTGCCGGTGTTGGAAGCCGAGCTGCGCTGGCTGCTACCCGCTGGCGCGCTCATGGATCTAAGTATCGCCACGCGAGCAGATGAACAGGTTTACCTCGCGCATATCGCTCTCGATACGCTGCCCGTGGGATCACGCGACGGCGGCGTTCCTGGCATTGTTAGGGTCAGTACTTTGACTGGCAATGTGGTGCAACCGCTGTTAATTGTGCTGACGGTCGTGCTAGCGCGCACCGGCCTGCATGTACGGCAGAGATGCCTCGCGCTGCTTGGTGCGATGCTTGTAATCACGCTGCTGATCAGTGTTGATGTGCCCCTGGTGATGCTCGGCGCGCTGCAGGAATTTTTGTGCATGCAGGATGTCATCGGGTGCTCCGGCAGCCCAATGCTAAGCAGCTATGGACGTGCGCTCGATCGGGGTGGACGGCTGGCTTTGGCGCTATTGGGTGCCTGGGCAGCGATAGCATCGACAAGCGGTGACAAACGCTGAGTAGGCGGATACGTCGATCGGGGAAGGTTCTATTTCGGAAAATTTCGTTGTATAAATTTCCCGTCCGTCAGAAAACCATCGCCGCAAGGACTGCTGCGCTGGTTTGAGAGCTGCATAGGATTGCGGCTTCTGGGCATCAACTCAGGGAGGAGTTTCGATGAATACCCACGTCCTGTTGAGATACCTGCTCGGTATCGCTCTTACGGCGACAACGCAGGCCAACGCGCTGCCCATCACCCAGTTCAACGAAGCGGATCGCGCAAATCAGGTGACGCTGCGCATCGCGGGCTCGTCATCCCTCGATGCGATGCTCGAGCTTCAGTGGCGTGTGCTGGCGGGCGCAGGTGGTGAACTGTGCGTAGCGGGATCCCTGGATATCTATCGCTCTACCGATCAGCTGCATCGCCTGGCTTTCTGTACCGCGTCGGCTGCGCTGCCGGCCGCAATTCGTGGCAAACGTCTGGCGATTTTCAAGGCCTCGAGCGATGGTTCAGGCGCGGGCATTGCACCGCTCGTGCGCGCCTCGAGCCTGGTGCCTTTCTTTCAAGTGCCTAGTGGTGGCGGCACGCTGGCCGGTTGTCCGGGTGTCGTCATTGCTGCTAGCGGGATGTTTGCCGCCCACACGCGTCACGATGCCTGTGATGTGCTGACACAGCTCATGACGCCGGATGCGGGATTATCCGACCTTGAACCGGATGCATTTCAAGGTGCCTTCAGTCCAAACCTGACAGCCACCGAACTCAATGCGCTGACGGCGCAGGGTGTTGCCGCGGTCCTCTATGGTGTTCCCGTTACGCAGGGCCTTCGCGACCGTCTCCAGGCCCTGTCGTTTCCGCTTGCCAACCCTTGCAACCCCAGCAACGCTTCCTATCGTGCGAACGCCGATAGCGAAGCATGCATGCCGAACCTGACCACGGCACAGCTACAGAGTTTGATGACCGGGCGGCGAACCAGCCTGTGTGATTTTGCCAGTCCAAGCACCGCGGGCGTCAATCTGTGCACGGTGACAACACCGGCTTACCCCACGCCACTGGCGAGCAGTGGTGCGATCTACCTATGTCGCCGAACATTCAACGGGAATCTGGCCGACGGTTCGCTGCTGGTGCGCAGCTCGTCGGTGCAAATCGCCTACGAAAGCCGCCTCGTGGGGCAGGGCTGTGCGGCCGCGAGTCAATCGTTCCTCACCGCGATCAGCGATCCATTGCATACCAGTGAGTCTTCTACCCCAGCTGGTGTCATCGCGTGTTTAAACAGTCATGACGCTGCAGATCGCGGTGCGCTCGGCGTGCTCAGCACGCAGTTCAAACCGCTGGCAAGTGACAAGTGGCGTTTTGTCCGCTTGAACGGCTATGCCCCCACCTTGCTGAACGCCGCTAAATCCAACTACGACTTCTTCAGCGAGCCAACCATGCAATGGCGAGCGGCTTCTATTGCGGGTCTGTCGGCCTTGGCGGGCGAGCAACTCACGGTGGCCAATTCGATGCGGGAGTTTCTTGCTCTGCCGGCCATTCTGGCAGCGCTCAACACGGCCATGGTGCAGAGCTTTGGAGACGCCGGGTTTCTGCGCAACCTCGCCAATAGCAACGTGGGCATCGCGGCACCGGTGCCGCCCTTGAACATTGGTGCGGGTGGAGCGGGCGATCTGCGCAGCAATCCCACGCTGCTGGTATCGCGGAGTATCGGGGGCCGCCCCAATACCTGCCTGCCAGCGGGTGGCGTGGCGGGCACCTCGCAGATCGTGACACCCAACTGAGTTGTGCGCGGCAGCCAGGATAGCTGCATTTCAGCATACAAATCGATGCCAATGGACTGACGAGGAACGATGATGTTTACGCGAAAATTCCTATCGCACATAACGCTGCTGTGCGTCATGAGTACTGCGGCGAGTGCTGCTTCCAGTGTCTATCGGGTGCCCGCCGATGCCGCGGCGCTATGGCTGGAGTCCCAGCAGAATCAGGATGGCAGCTGGGGGGCAGTTGCCGATCTGATGCTGCTGGATACTGTCGAAGCCACGCTTGCATTGCGGGCAGTCGGCCGGCGTTCTGCGGCCTATTTCTCCGGCATCGCATGGTTGGAGAATCACGCCACTGCGAGCGTGGATTTTGCCGCCCGTCGAGTGCTTGGTTTGAGCGCGCACGGCGACAATCTCGTTGCCGATCTTGCTTACCTGCGAGGTGCGCGGGCCGTCGAAGGATGGGGGCTTACCGGGGCGTATCGCGAATCGCCGATCGATAGTGCGATTGTTCTGCTGGCCTCACCATCCCTGAATGAAGCGGGTGCGCCGGCTGGCTACCTGAAAAGGGCGCAACGGGCGCTGGGTGTAAACGACAGCGGATGGCCGCTGGCGCAATCCAACACCAGCGATGCGTTAACCACCGCCCTGGTCGTGCGAGCGCTGTTAGACCACGGCGAAGCCACGACCAGTACCACGATTCAAAATGCGCTCAGCACGCTCAGGAGCCTGGTTGACCCCGCTTCATCACCGCCTGTGCTGGCCTTGACGGCCATGGCCCTGCTGCGCGCAGGAGCCGATGCCGACGCCACGGTATTGCTGAGCGCTTTGACCGGCCTGCAATCGTCCTTAGACGGCAGCATCAATAATAATGTCTACAGCACCGCGCTTGCCTTGCGCAGCTTTGCCATGGCCATCGGCACCGATGCCGCAGCCCAGGCTAGCCAGGTAAACATCTCCGACCCGTCATTGCGCGCGGCGGTCAACAACGCCCTGGGCCGCAATCGTATGGATGCTATCGATCGCGCAGAACTCGCGCGCTTGACCACCCTCAATGCGGCGGGCTTGGGTATCAACTCGCTCACCGGCCTGGAGTTTGCGACCAATCTAGAGCAACTCGATCTTCGCAATAACAACATCACCTCGACCGCTCCACTTGCCGCCCTGGCAGCCCTCACGGATCTGAATCTGCGTGGTAACCCGGTGCTGCGCCAGGGCAGTGGCGAAGTGCCCATGTTACCGCCGTGGGCGCTGGTGAGTTTTACTGGCGTGATGCTCCTGGCGCTGAGACGCTCGGTCGCGAGAGCTAGGCCATGTCCGTGACCTGCTTTCACCCGGGGCAACGCGCCAAGCCCGACACCGCAGCGCTGCGCAGTTAGTCCCTGCGTGACAGCCATGACGCACTAAGGATGGTGCTGCATCTACCAAAGTGATTGAAGGAATACCAGGATGAACGATTCCCAAATCCACACAAAGTGTTTCTTAACCGTGCTGCTACTGGCGGCATCATTAGCACTTACCCGCCAAGCAGTGGCAACCGAGACGTTTTCGCCTCTCGCAATTGATCGTTTGCGGATGGTTTCACGGGCAGTACTCGAATCCCGGGCGAACGAGCGCCAGCGTGTGGTGTTCGACTCCGCGGAGCAACGACGCGTGCTGGCAGACGTCGACAGCCGATTGCGGGCGTTGGAAGCTGCGGTAAAAGAAGACCAGCTGCCCCGTTCGTCTATGGCCGGGTCGGGAGCACAGGCGCGACCGCACGCCGCCACCGTCAACAGGACGCGCGCCAAGCGAGCATCACCCACGCTGCCCGGCGCGAGGGACAGCTCGCCCGATTCCGTAAACCCAGCGCCAATGGTGTCGCCCGCAAAGTTCAGTTCGGCTGCAAGCATCACGCTGATCGACGAAGCGCTGGCCGCGCTTTCCGTACACCGGCGCAACTTGAGCAAGCGCCCCAGCAGCCGTGGCGCTGCCGCACTACGCTCGACATCACAAACGGTCATGCCACGACCTATCTCGGCGAGCGCGTCACAAACAATTGCCCAGGACCGACTCGCAGAAGCGTTGTCGGACGTCGATACGGCGCTGCGCCGCATGCGCGTCCATGGTGCCGACGTGCAAGGGCTGCGTCATGCGCGGGACAAAGTATCCCTAGCCTTCCTCCCCACACCACAGGAAATCACGCCGACACTTCAAACGACTACCAAGCACTACCGCTAAGCGACTACAAAAGGATTTGCAGTCATGAGCATGCATCACTACGTTTGGGCTTTTGCCCTGCTGATTTATGGCAGCCTGGTGCGAGCGGAATGCATCGCTGGCGGCGTCGACCCACAATTGTGCGAAACCCGAGAAATTCTATTTCTGAGCGGCGAAGCGGTCGCCCTGAAGGACCGTGCCCAGACCCTGGGCAGTCCCGCCAAGATCTATGAATACTTGCGCAACAACGCGCAGTACTCCCCCTACCACGGGGCCCGCAGCAGCAGCGTCAATGCGTTCTTAGGATTACGTGGCAACGATGTCGATCTCGCGTCCGCGTTGATCGCAATGCTGCGTTCCCAAGGCATTCGGGCGCGCTACGTGCAAGGCGACGTCTCCCTGCCCAAAGCAGCGCTGGCGAATTGGCTGGGCGTGGTCGACGAGACTTTGGCCGTGGCCCTGCTCCGGGATCAAGGTATTCAGAACGTTGATGGAACTGATCCTGTTAACGTCAGCTTTCAGCATGTATGGGTAGAGGCCCTGGTCGACTACGGTCATTACCGGGGTGCGCAAACCAGCGTGAACGCAGCCTGCGCCAGCCCGGGAGGCACCTGTCAGTGGATTGCTATCGATCCGTCATATAAGCAGAAGCGCTACCAGTCACCCCATCGTTACCTGCTACGCGACGTCAACTTCGACTTCAGCGCCTACTACGACGCCCAGGGCGATCCCGCCATCAAGAACAAAAATCCCCTGGAAATCTATGAAGAGCAGGCGCTCGCCTACCTGCGTGCCAATCATCGCGACGTAAACCTGAACGACATAGTCGATGCCGGCAGCGTCGTGACCGACGATAGCGGTTTATTGCCTGCGTCCCTGCCATTCGATCTCGTCGGGGCGGTGAAGCGCTACAACTCCCTGGACGAGCACGATGTGGCAGAAACGACGTCGTGGGTGAAATACCTTCGCTCCTCGGTTACCTGGCCGGGCTGTAGTGCCGTCAATGGTGTGCTTCCGCGCTACCAGGTAGCGCTGTCGGAACTCAGTACCAAACAACTGACGCTGACGATGTTTGGTAGCGGCAGCAATTTGACCTTTGGCCATCGACTCGACGGTCAGGTGGTTGGCAACTCAATCAATATCTCGGCCGGTGGTGGTATCAATGTAGCGTGCGATGACGGTGTCACACGTTCCCTGCAGTCCGGCATAGCGGTCACGGTGGCCCTTGAGGTGGATGCTGAGCCCGGTCGGCCGAGCATCAAGGTGGACTATGGGAATTTGGTGGTGGGTGGCTATTTTTTGATCGCCAGCGGTGGCGAAACCTCCAATCGCTCCCAGGTTACACGGGCCTATGAGCAGCTGCTAAAAGCCAATAAAGAATTTCCTGTGGTCATCGACAGTGCCGGGACACTAGGCAGTGCGGGTATTGCCTACGTTGACAAAAATGCCAATCAGACTGCCGATGCGGGTGATGCCGCGCTAATCAGCGACCTTGCGGCTATGGACGCCTTGACCGGCGGGCTCTTGTACGTGGCCCAGAGTGTGTACTACAACCGCTTGCGCGA
>JANOXY010000368.1:0-3717 GCA_031418675.1 Pseudomonadota bacterium | reverse complement strand
AACGCCTATCTGCTGCACTAGGTGGCAGAGCGCGCACGACGGGGGCTAAAACTGCGGGTTGTTTTTCACCGGGTCTATCTTATCGAGGCGTTGTATTTGTTGGGTATAAAATGTGGGGGCCGGCGCTAACGCCGGCCCGCTCTTTTTATCCCGAACTATTCCACCGCCTCGATACGATCGACCCGTTGAAAACCACGCGGCAGTTTGAGCCCGCGTCGTGCGCGCTCTGCCACGTAGTGCTGCTGATCGGCGTTCTTCAAGGTCAGATGGCGATTGCCCGAATAAATGCGCAATTCCTGCCCCGGTTTCAAGACCGTAATCGCCTGCATGATCTCTTCGCGCGAACGTAGCTTGGTCGCAGGGATCTGCATGATCTTCTGACCTTTGCCGCGGGCCATACGCGGCATCTCCGCCACCGGGAACACCAGCAGATGGCCGCTGTTGGTGACACTCGCCACCCATTCTTCGTCAGGGTGATCAAAGGCCGCAGGCGCCAGCACCCAGGCGCCAGGCGCGAGGCTCAACACTGCTTTACCGGCGCGGTTCTTGGTCGTCAGCTCTTCAACCTCGGCAATAAAGCCATAACCATGATCGGAGGCAATTAACACCCAGGGTCGTGCACCAGCCATGACCACCCCGGCAAACGTTGCGCCTTCGGGCGGCGTCAGTCGTCCAGCCAGGGGCTCGCCCAGGCCACGGGCCGAAGGCAGGCTATGGGCCGGGAGTGTGTAGGCACGCCCGGTCGAATCAAAAAACACCGCGTTCTGATTACTCTTGCCACGCGCTGCGGCCTGGTACTCGTCACCGCTGCGAAAGCTGAGCTCACGGGCATTGAGTTCGTGGCCCTTGGCCGCGCGTACCCAGCCCTTGGAGGACAGCACCACGGTCACGGGCTCGGCCGTGATCAGCTCGGTCTCGGTCATGGCCTGGGCGGCTACACGGGCCACCACGTCGCAGCGGCGGTCATCGCCAAAACGTTCCATGTCGGCACCGATCTCCTCGCGCACCAGATTGCGCAGGCGTTTGGGCGAGGCCAAAGTTTGTTCCAGACCCTTGCGCTCCTTCTCGAGCTCGGCCTGTTCGCCGCGGATGCGCATTTCCTCCAGACGCGCCAGGTGGCGCAAACGCAGGTCGAGGATCGCGTCGGCCTGAATATCGGTCAGTGCAAAACGTGCCATCAGCACCGCTTTAGGCTGCTCTTCGCTGCGGATGATGTGAATGACTTCATCGATATTGAGAAAGGCGATCAGATAGCCTTCCAGCACGTGCAGGCGCGCCAGCACTTTATCGAGCTTGAACTGCAGGCGCCGCCGCACGGTGGTGAGGCGAAACGCCAGCCAATTAACGAGCAGCTCGCGCAGATTGTGTACGGCCGGCAGCCCATCGGCACCGATCACGTTGAGGTTCACGCGATAAGTGCGTTCCAGATCGGTGGTGGCAAACAAATGCTGCATCAAGGGCTCAACATCAACCCGGTTGGAGCGCGGCATCAAAACCAGGCGCACGGGCGTTTCGTGGGACGACTCGTCACGCAGATCTTCGAGTAAGGGCAGCTTCTTGGCCTGCATTTGCGCTGCTATCTGCTCAAGGATTTTCGAGCCTGAGCTCTGATAGGGCAACGCAGTAATGATGATATTGCCCTGCTCCAGCACGTACTTCGCACGCAACCTGACTGAGCCGTTGCCGCTTTCGTAAAGCGCGCGCAGATCCGCTGCCGAGCTGATGATCTCCCCACCGCCGGGAAAATCCGGGGCCGGAATGAAGTTGCACAAATCGGCCACCGTGGCCTTGGGTTCATCGAGCAAGTGGATACAGGCACGCGCCACTTCACGCAGATTGTGCGGCGGGATGTCGGTCGCCATGCCAACCGCTATGCCGGTGGTGCCGTTCAACAGCACATTGGGCAGGCGCGCCGGCAGGATGGAGGGCTCCTCCTGGCGGCCGTCGTAATTGGGCACCCAGTCGGCCGTGCCTTGGGTCAGTTCGCCCAGCAAAACGTCGGCATAGGGCGTCAGCTTGGCCTCGGTATAGCGCATCGCCGCGAACGACTTCGGATCGTCGCTGGAGCCCCAGTTGCCCTGGCCGTCAACCAGCGGATAGCGATAACTGAATGGCTGGGCCATCAAAACCATGGCTTCGTAACAGGCCGAATCACCATGGGGATGGAACTTGCCGATCACATCACCCACCGTGCGTGCCGACTTCATGTATTTGGCGGCGGCATCGAGATTGAGCTCCGACATCGCATAGATGATGCGTCGCTGCACTGGCTTCAGGCCGTCACCGATATGCGGCAAGGCGCGGTCGAGAATCACATACATCGAATAATCGAGGTAGGCGCGCTCGGTGAATTCGCTTAAGGGGATCTGTTCCAGATCAAAAGAGTCATCGCCGTTGGCCATGGTGCGCTAGGTCCTCAATTGACGCTGGCAAGATTGCCCTTGCGCTCCAGCCACGCACGTCGGTCGCCGGAGCGCTTCTTGGCCAGCAGCATATCCATCAAGGCTTCGCATTCCTCGGGATTATCGATATTCAAGCGCACCAGACGGCGTGTGGCGGTTGCCATGGTGGTTTCACGCAACTGGAGAGGATTCATTTCGCCCAGGCCCTTGAAGCGTTGCACATTGACCTTGCCTTTGAGCTTCTTGGTGGCGATGCGCTCGATGACAGCTTCCTTTTCTTCCTCATCCAGCGCGTAGAACACTTCCTTGCCGACATCAATACGAAATAAGGGTGGCATCGCCACATATACGCGGCCCGCTTCGACTAGTGATCGGAAGTGTTTGACAAACAGCGCGCATAACAGCGTTGCAATGTGCAGGCCGTCGGAGTCGGCATCGGCGAGAATACAGACCTTGCCGTAGCGCAGGTTGGTGAGGTCAGGCGCGCCGGGATCGATGCCCAGGGCGACCGCGATGTCGTGCACTTCGTTGGAGGCCAAAACCTGCGCCGATTCCACTTCCCAGGTGTTCAAGATTTTGCCGCGCAGCGGCAGGATGGCCTGGAATTCGCGGTCGCGCGCCTGTTTGGCCGAGCCACCAGCGGAATCACCTTCCACCAGAAACAACTCAGTACGTTCAAATTCCTGGCCCGAACAATCGGCCAGCTTGCCCGGCAAGGCGGGGCCGTTGCCGGTGACGCGCTTGCGCACCACCTTGGCCGCCTTCAGACGTCGTTGGGCACGGCTGATGGCGATCTCGGCGATACGCTCACCGGATTCCACATGCTGATGCAGCCACAGACTGAAGGCGTCGCGCACCACACCAGTGACGAAGGCCGCGCAGCCGCGCGACGACAAACGTTCTTTGGTTTGTCCGGAGAACTGCGGCTCTTCCATCTTGACCGACAGGATGTAGGTGCAGCGCTCGAAGACATCTTCCGGCGCAAGCTTGACGCCACGCGGGAGCAGATTGCGGTTGTCGCAGAACTCGCGCATCGCCTCTAACAGGCCCTGACGTAGCCCCGCAACGTGGGTGCCGCCCTGCACGGTCGGCACCAGGTTCACATAGGACTCCGTCACCAGTTCGAATTCATCGGCGCACCAGTGCAAGGCCCAGGTCGCGTGCTCGTGGGGGCCTTCGATGTCACCGGCAAAAGCTTCGGCCGGCACCAGGTCGGCGCCTGCGAGGGCTTCAGCCAGATAACTGGTGAGGCCGTGTTCGAACTGCCATTCGATCTTCTCGCTGGATGCTTCGTCATGAAATTTGATGGTCAGAC
>JANOXY010000367.1:0-4218 GCA_031418675.1 Pseudomonadota bacterium | reverse complement strand
GGGGATCAAGTGTTTTTTGAGGCGCCGTCTACCGTAGGTGCGAATCTATTCGCACATTCGAGCATGCCGCGCGTCGCCCGAGCGGGACACCGGGTGTGCGAATAAATTAGCACCTACAGGGGATCAAGGAGTGCTGGCCATTGTTTACTGTTTTTATATACAGTATTTGTCCATTCGTACAAAGCTTCCCTGCCCATGTCGACCGTGCCGTTGCCCGATTATGCTGAACTCCATTGCACCAGCAATTTCACCTTCCTGCGGGGTGCTTCCCATCCCGAGGAACTGGTGCGCGAAGCCCACCGACTGGGTTACCGCGCACTGGCCTTGACCGATGAATGTTCGCTGGCGGGGGTGGTGCGCGCCCATGTCATCGCGCGCGAGCTCGATTTCCCCTTGATAGTGGGCACACAGGTCAAGCTGAGCGATGGGCTGCATCTGGTGCTGCTGGCCGACAGCCTGGCGGCCTATCAACGCATCTCGACCCTGGTCACCCGCGGCCGCCGGCGCCAAAGCAAGGGTGCTTACGAACTGCATCGCAGCGATCTCGATCTATTGCACGATGACGGTCTGGTGATCCTGGTACCACAACTGAGCGAGGCCGACGACGAAGCAGCGTGCTGGCTGGCGACGCATTTTGCCGGTCGGGCCTGGCTGGCAGTTGAGCTGTTCTATAGCGGTTACGACCCGGCCTTACTGGCCCATGTCGAGGGCCTGGGCCAACGCCATGCTTTGCCCCTGGTGGCGAGCGGCGACGTGCATATGCATGCCCACCGGCGCAAACCCTTGCAGGACACCCTCACGGCCATCCGCCATGGCACCACGGTGATGGCCGCTGGCTGGCTGCTGTTTGCCAACGGCGAACGCTACCTCCGCCCGCGTGAACGGTTGGCGCGTATTTATCCGCCGTCTTTGCTGACCGCGAGCGTTGCCGTGGCCGCGCGCTGTTTTTTCAATCTGTCTCAGCTGCGCTATCGCTACCCGGCGGAACTGGTGCCGGTGGGCTCGACCCTGAGTGCCCATTTGCGGGTACTGACCCTCGGCGGCATGAAAAGCCGTTGGCCGCAGGGTGTCGCACCCAAAGTCAGCGCCCAGATCGAACACGAGCTGCGGCTGATTGCAGAACTTAAGTACGAAGCTTTTTTTCTGACCGTGCATGACATTGTGATGTTTGCCCGCAGCCGCGGCATTTTGTGTCAGGGCCGTGGCTCGGCCGCCAATTCGGCGGTGTGTTTCTGTCTTGGCATCACCGAGGTCGACCCGGCGCGCATGGAAATGCTCTTCGAGCGTTTCATTTCCAAAGAGCGCAACGAGCCACCGGATATCGACGTCGACTTCGAGCACGAGCGGCGTGAAGAAGTCATTCAGTACATCTATGCCAAGTACGGTCGCGAACGGGCGGCCCTGGCGGCGACCGTCATCACCTATCGCCTGCGTAGCGCGATCCGCGACGTGGGCAAAGCGCTGGGCATGAGTGTTGAACAGGTTGAGCGCCTGGCGGGCAATCTTTACTGGTGGGATCGCGGCAACGACATGTCGGTGCGCCTGCGTGAAGTGGGCTTCGATCCGGCTAATCCGGTGATCAAACGGGTGGTGATGCTGGTGGAGGAGATCCTCGGCTTTCCGCGCCACTTATCCCAGCACGTCGGGGGTTTTGTGATCTCCGATCAGCCTTTGTCGGAATTGGTGCCCATCGAAAATGCCGCGATGGCCGAGCGCACGGTCATTCAATGGGACAAGGACGATCTCGATGCCCTGGGTCTGCTCAAGGTTGATTGCCTGTGCCTGGGCATGTTGAGCGCGATCCGGCGCAGTTTTGACTTGATCCAGGATTTTGATGGCCGGCGTCTGAGCATGGCGAGTATCCCGGCGGAAGATGGCGCCACCTACGAAATGATCCAGCACGCTGACACGGTGGGTGTGTTCCAGATCGAATCCCGTGCGCAGATGGCGATGCTGCCACGTCTGAAACCCAAGTGTTATTACGACCTGGTAATCGAAATCGCGATCATCCGGCCGGGGCCCATTCAGGGGGAGATGGTGCATCCCTATCTGCGCCGGCGTAACGGTGAGGAGCCGGTGGAATATCCCAGCGAGGAAGTGCGCGGTGTGCTCGAACGCACGCTGGGTGTGCCCCTGTTCCAGGAGCAGGTCATCAAGCTGGCGATGGTGGCGGCGGGTTTCACCCCCGGTGAGGCCGATCATCTGCGTCGCTCGATGGCAGCCTGGAAACGCAGCGGCGGGCTCGAACATTTTCGCCAGCGGCTGTTGGAGGGTATGCGCGTGCGCGGTTATGCCGAGGCCTTCGCCGAGCGCATCTTTCGTCAGATCGAAGGTTTTGGTGAATATGGTTTTCCCGAATCCCACTCGGCGAGCTTCGCGCTGTTGGCCTATGTGTCGGCGTGGCTCAAATGCCACGAGCCGGCGGCCTTTGTCGCGGCGCTGCTGAACAGCCAGCCCATGGGGTTTTATGCCCCGGCGCAGCTGATCGCCGATGCCGCGCGCCACGGTGTTGAAATGCGTGCCGCCGATGTCCAGATGAGCGAGTGGGACAGCAGCCTCGAGGCCCGTGAGCGTGGCTCGCGGTTGGCCGCCGTGCGCTTGGGCCTGGGACGCATCAAGGGGCTCAAGCAAGAAGCCGCTGAGCGCATCGTCGCAGCCCGTGCCGCCGGGCTGTTCAGCGATGTCACCGATCTCGCGCGGCGCACCGGACTCGACCGCGGCACGGTGCGGGTACTGTCGCGGGCGGGTGCGCTCGCCAGCCTGGCTGGCAACCGCCATCACGCGTCGTGGGCGGCGCTCGGTATCGAGACACCGCTCGCGGTGCTGCCCGAAACGCGGATCCGCGAAGCCACGCCGCTGTTGCGGGCGCCCAGCGAAGGGGAGGACATCGTCGCCGATTACGCCCATCTCGGTTTTACCCTCGGGCGTCACCCGCTGGCCCTGTTGCGGGATCATCTGAACCGCCGCCAATGCGTGAGCGCCACTCAGATTGCCCAGGCCGAGCCGGGTAGCCGGGTGCGCACCGCTGGGCTGGTGATCAGCCGGCAACGGCCCGGTACTGCCACCGGGGTGGTGTTTGTCACCCTCGAGGACGAGACCGGCATCATCAACGTCATCGTATGGTCCTCCCTGGTCGAGGCCCAGCGCCGCGAATTGCTGCATGCCCAGCTGTTGGGGGTAGTGGGAGAAATCCAACGGGATGGTGAGGTCGTACACCTCATTGCACAGCGCCTCTCGGATCATTCCAAGCTGCTCGGACGTCTGAGCGCGGTCTCGCGGGACTTCCATTGAATACGCTGAGCCACCCAGGGAGCCTGTCGGACTTAGGGGATCGTCGCGAGGTGGTGGGACAGTGAGGACAGATGTGCGCGCATTTGAGGCGAATAGCGGGGCAATTTAACGAACATGCGCGCGCATATGAACCGCTGTCCCACTGCCGCAGGAGATTCGCCCTAAGTCCGACAGGCTCCTAGCCACGCGCCTTACAACGCAGCGGCTTTCCAGTACAATCGCGGCCCCCCTATTGCGCTGCCGCAAATGCATGAGATGAGAGATGCAGAAACCAGCAATTAAACCCCTTAACCCTTGTTTTTCTTCCGGCCCTTGCCCCAAGCGGCCGGGTTGGGAACCGGCGGTGCTGAGCAAGGCCTTACTCGGTCGCTCGCATCGTTCCAAGCCCGGTGCGGCGCGCCTCAAGGCGGCTATCGATGAGACCCGCGCGGTACTGGGCGTGCCCGCCGACTATCGCATCGGTATTGTCGCCGGCTCCGATACCGGCGCGGTCGAGATGGCGTTGTGGAGTTTGTTGGGGCAACGGGGCGTCGACGTCCTCGCCTGGGAGAGTTTTGGCTCGGAATGGGTGACCGACGTCATCGACATCCTGAAGGTCGACAATGCGCGCAAATTTGTCAGCGCCTATGGCGAGCTGCCGGATCTGACCCAGGTCGACTTCAACAAGGACGTGGTGTTTGTCTGGAACGGCACGACCTCGGGCGTCAAATTACCCAATGGCGACTGGATCCCCGACAACCGTGCCGGGCTGACCATCTGCGATGCAACCTCGGCGGCCTTCGCCATGCAACTGCCCTGGCCGAAGCTCGATGTGGTGACCTTCTCCTGGCAGAAAGTGCTGGGTGGTGAGGGCGCCCATGGCGTGATCATCCTGTCGCCACGGGCGGCCGAACGGCTGGTCACCTATACACCGCCCTGGCCCTTGCC
>JANOXY010000366.1:0-1858 GCA_031418675.1 Pseudomonadota bacterium | reverse complement strand
GAGCGAAACCACTGCTTGTGAGTGCCTTCTTCGAAGTTACCGAACGACTCCCACGGTACGCTTTCGACAATGGGCAGCGGCCCTTTGCTCTTATCGCCACGCGCAATGACGAAATAAATCACACCGTCACCCTCCTGAAGGAAAGCCTCGCAGTCCTGGCGCTCTGTCATGGGCGTGATTTCTTCACGCCGATCCGACGCGGTTGGTTGATGCGGCACATGCTGCAAAGTCTGTCCATTGAAGTGCAGGGTGCCTGCGCCCCGCATGCCTAAGGCTCCGAGCAACGCGGCGACTAGAGCCCCGAAAAACATATTCTCAAACCCATCCCCATTAAACAACCCAAACAACGCACCGGCGACGATGAAGCCGCCCCATACTTTGAAGCGACCTTTGCTATCGTTGCTCGCGACGGTTTCGTTGGTGGTTGCCTCCTGCGACCAAGAAAGCGCGGGAAAATTGTTGCGCCGACCATCCACGACCAGCCCGACCGGCTCCCGCAGTGTTGCCGACGCTCTGGCGGTCGACCACAGGACGGCGAAACCAACAGCGACGACCAACGGTATGACGTAAGTCATCACAACGGCATACACTTGGCCCTCGACCGCAATCCCGGAACTTTGCGCAACTTCACGCAAAGGTTCCCATCGCAGCACCAGCCAGAAAAGCCCCAGCCAGTATAACGTGCGTGTTGCGAACGCTCGGCTGAATACATTGCCAGTTCCATCCGATTGTCTCGCCAAGCGTTCAACCAACCAGTCCATCGCAACGTGAATAAGTATCCCCGTCACCATCAGCAAAGCACCAAACATAGATACTGCGGGCAATCGCCTAAAGAGCTGATCCCACTGCAATCCGTCAATACTTCGATTTGCTTCTCCTATCGCAACAATCATGCCGACACAGAGTGAAGCAAGAGAAATGGCATAAATAATTTTCGAGACCTCAGACTGTCCAAACAAGCGATCTGCAAAAATTCTGAGGCACATTACACCACCGAAAATTATGAAAGCAGCCATCGCAGCGATAGCAAAATTTTCAGTCGTCAATAGAAGTTCGAGAAATGTTGGCGAGCCTGGCTTGATTCGAGGCACGACCGCGTACAGCCCGACCAACGCTGACCCAAGCAACAACTTCGCGAGGCCGTAACAGAACGCTCTGATCTTTTTCGTCATGGATCGAACCTCCCCGTAAAATTGGCGTCCTTGTCGTAGATCGCGCGTTGTAACCCGAGCGGCGCCAGACCGGCTGGCAGCACCAGCAGTCGGCGCGTGTCGCGGCCGAAGTGGATCGCGATTTCGTGGGTGGCGAGCAGCGGATCATCGCGAGACTGCTTTTGCGTCAATGCCGCGCCGGCCCGCATCTGTGCCGCCGACGCGCCGCTGTCCTTGACGAGGTCCATCGTCAACCGGCCAAGCGCCTCGGAGAGATATTTCAGGGTCGAGCCGTCGGTGTTGGCGAAGGCCGTGACGACACCGGAATTGGCAACGAATGTTTCCCAAGTATCGCGGTAGAGGCGCTGCAGTTGCGTGATGTCTTGGACGATGGTCCAGAGTTTCACGCCGAAGCCGGCAATCTGGCCGGCGGCCGCCTCGATGGTGCGCATGTAGCCAAGCACCGGAAACTCATCGAGGACCATCAGCAACGGAATCTTCGTTTCCGTGTTGTCGTCCTCGAACACGTACATGGCGAGATCGATGATCGTCCTCAGCCAGTTGGCGTGTGATAGCATGCGCCCAGCCGGTAGGCAGAGAAACACGGTTACAGTGCCGCGCTTGAGATCGCTGAGCTTGAAGTCGCTCTTGTGCAGAGTTGCGCGGAGGCGCGGGCTGTCAAGGAATGCCGTCTCGGTGCGTGCCGT
>JANOXY010000365.1:0-2148 GCA_031418675.1 Pseudomonadota bacterium | reverse complement strand
GCGCCACTCCAGCATCCATTCGGGCTCGTCCTTTTTGGCTGAGATCAGCCGAATGGTGGCTTCATCCAATCCGGGCGCGACGGTGTCGGATTCGATATCGGTAACAAATCCGGCTTCGTAATGCCGATCAACAAACTCGGCGACGTCCTGGGCAGTGCTCACCATCGCAGAATAATCCTTAGGATGTGGCCTTAAAGGCTGAAGCTCTCGCCGCAGCCACAAGTGGCGGCGACGTTGGGGTTGGCAAAGCGAAAACCTTCGTTCAGGCCTTCGCGCGAAAAATCGACTTCCGTACCGTCGAGGTATTTGAAACTCAGTGCATCGACGACCACCGCGACGCCGTGGGATTCAAAAACCTGGTCCTGCTCGAGCACGTCCTTGGCCATCTCGACCACATACATATAACCCGAGCAACCGGTTGGCTTGACGGCCAGGCGCAGGCCGGCGGCGGGTTCGCGGGTCAGAAAATCGCGCACACGGTCGGCGGCGCGTTCGGTGAGGGTGATTGCCATCTGTCTCTCTCTTTAGCGTTGCACGCTTAGACCGCTGCCTCGGGACGCAGCTCGCCGGGGTGACCTTCCTTCAGACGATGCAGGGTTTGTACGCCCTTTTGCCGGACCAGCTGGTCGAGGCTGACGCTGCTCAGAAAATCACGGATCTGGTTGGATAGGTCTTCCCACAGATCATGGGTAAGGCAACGTTGCTCGCCCTGGCAGTTGCGGCGCCCGCCGCAGCGAGTTGCATCCACGGTCTCGTTGACTGCGTCGATTACATCAGCCACGGAAATTGCCGAACCTGGGCGACCGAGTTTGTAGCCACCGCCCGGACCGCGCATGCCGTCCACCAGACCGTTGCGGCGCAAGCGCGCAAAGAGCTGCTCGAGATAAGACTGGGAAATGCCTTGACGGTCCGCGATCTCCGCCAGCGAGACCGGCCCGCGGTCATAGTGCAGGGCCAGGTCCAACATCGCCGTAACCGCATATCTTCCACGCGTCGTGAGTCTCATTGGTCCTTACCTCCTGGGGTAGCCCGGATGTTTATCCGAGTAAAACACTAGGCAATTGTCACGTACCCGACTAAATCGGTCAAGTATTCATGACGGGGCAAGGATTAGGAGTTGACGGGTGCCTCAATTGCAGCGCGAGCGGCCGCCTCCGCAGCTTCGATGCGGCTACGCAGCTGGGTAATTTCGTTTTCGACATCGCGTGCATGATCGAGCAGCGAATCAAGCGCTTGGGACACTGGGTCGGGCATATTGGGCACTTGGCCATAGGCATCAAAGCCCAATTTGCGGGCGGTTTCGGCGCGCTGACGGAATTTTTCATCGACTGCCTGCACCACTCGCCCGGGAATGCCAACCACCGTGGCATTGGCCGGAACGTCGCGCACCACCACGGCATTGGAACCGATGCGGGCATTGGCCCCGACCGTGATGGGGCCCAGGACCTTGGCGCCAGCGCCGATCACGACGCCGTTTTCGAGGGTTGGATGTCGTTTGCCTTTTTCCCATGTCGTGCCGCCCAGGGTCACGCCGTGGTAGAGGGTGCAATCGTCACCGATTTCGGCGGTTTCGCCGATCACGACACCCATGCCGTGATCGATAAAAAAGCGGCGGCCGATGGTGGCGCCCGGGTGGATCTCGATACCGGTCAGGAAACGCGCGATGTGGGACAGGAAGCGCGCCGCCCATTTGAAGCCGAAGCGCCAAAGTTTGTGGCTGACACGGTGGACCAATACCGCATGCAGGCCGGGATAGCAGGTCAGGATCTCGAGCGTGTGGCGGGCGGCCGGATCGCGCTCGAATACACTGCTTACGTCTTCTTTGATGCGCTCAAGCATGTTGATGTCTCCATCCGTATACCCACAAGCATAGTCTGACCTGGATGAGTTCGCGCCCATCCCGACGGCCCATGGATGCGACCGCTCACTACTGATGTCTGACCTCGACCCCGACAACCAACAGACCCAGCCCTTGACCGAGCGTGAAGCGTGGTGGCCAGCATCATGGCGGCACTACCTGGCGTACAAGCTCGCGCGAGCCCGGGCGCACTCTCATCCGCGGCGCGGCCGGCCAGTATATCGGGGCCGGCCCGATTGCGACGATCGCCTGGCTGCCAGTGCTCAAGCAGGCGCCAGATTGATAAGGGG
>JANOXY010000364.1:0-1893 GCA_031418675.1 Pseudomonadota bacterium | reverse complement strand
TGGGCGGCAGGGGATCGGCGTACTTCTTCACCACTTCAACACGGCCGAGGTCAATAAATTCGTCGATTAGTCGATCCGCAATCGCGCGTATCCCGGGCTGATGTGCAAGCACCGCGGAGGCGGTAAAAAAACGCGTCAGGGCGCCACGCAGCTGGGTATGCTCCGGTGGGTCGGTCTCATTGGGTTTGAACAGCGGTTGCTCCGGCGCGCGCACCGCGCCGATGATGCCGTCAGCGCTGGAGAAGGTCTGCCAATCCTGCAGCACATGCAGGATATCGTCATAGCGATTGACCACGTAGTAGCCGGCGCGGCTGTGCGCCACCGGACAGTGCGCAACAAGGTGATCGGCAACTTCGTTGAAGACATCGCCGTAGGCCGGATCATCCAGATCAAAGTCGTCGTGCCAGCGCCGACCGGCAATCTCATGGTCCATTGCGCAACTCTCCTATTACCCTGGCGGCAGCGCGCCGCACATTCATCGTTGCGTGCGACCTTACGCGAGGGTCACCAACAGTGTCGAGAGTCGGCAAATGGGGAGGGCAGCAAGTGCGAGCGGTGCTGGTGCATTTGACAGCCGATAGCCGTCTCCCTAGGCTTGCCAGCGCCTAGCGCTCGTGCGCACGAGAAACCTCGCCATCGTTCTGGAGTTCCTCACCATGTTGCCACTTACCTCACGCGCTTGTCGGCGCTCGGCGTCATGAGCGTAAACACTTCTTACACCGGCTTACGGGTACTCGAACTGGCCGCCGTCATTGCCGGCCCATTCGCCGGCATGGTGTTTGCCGACCTCGGTGCCGATGTCATCAAGGTCGAGAACCCGCGCGGTGGTGACGACGCACGTCGCATGCCACCGCAGCAGCATGGCGAGAGCACCTTGTTCATGTCCATGAATCGCAACAAGCGCAGCCTTGTGCTCGATCTGAAAACCGCGGCCGGACGCGACGCCGTGCTGAAGTTGGCTGAACAGGTGGACGTTGTCATCGAAAGTTACAAGCCCGGTGTCAGCGAGCGCCTCGGCATCGGCTACAGCGAGATGCAAAAACGCAATCCATCACTCGTTTACTGCTCGGTATCGGCCTTCGGCGAGAGCCCTGCCGGGCGTGACCTGCCCGGTTACGATCCCCTCATCCAGGCTTTTTCAGGTCTCATGAGCATGACCGGTGACGCGAGCGCGCCGCCAGCGCGGGTAGCGGCCTCGGTGATTGACCTCAGCACTGGCATGTGGGCAGCGATGGGCATCATGGCGGCACTCGCCCAGCGCACACGCACGGGCGAAGGACGCTACGTAGAAGCCACCCTCATCGACAGCGGCTACATGCTGTTGTGTCATCAGATCACCAGCATGCTGGCCACCGGCGTGGTGCCGGGCCGCCTGGGCTCAGCCTCCCCCATCGCCGCGCCCTACGAAGCCTTCCAGACCGCCGACGGCTGGCTGATGATCACTGCGGGTAACGACGCCATGTTTGCACGGCTGTGTGACGCGCTGGCGCTCAGCGATGTGGCAAAGCGCGAAGAATTCAGCACCACCGCCGCACGCGTCGCCCATCGCGACGCGCTGCATGAATTGCTGCAGCAACGACTGACGAGCGAGGTCTCCAGCGTGTGGATGGCGCGCCTGACGGCGCGCAGCGTGCCGGTTGCGCCGGTTCAGAATCTGTCCGAGGCCGTTCAACATCCGCTCATGGCCGAGCGCGCCATGCTCAGTGTCGCCAGCGGTGCAGCTGCAGAGATGGCGCCGATCCTGCGCCTGCCTATCGACGACGCGCGCCCACCGTTATTACGCGCCGCACCGCAGCTCGGTGAACATTCAGCCGAGATCCTGCGCGCAGCGGGCTTTGACGAAGATCACATCGCGGTGTTGCTTGCGGCGGTTTCCTCCTAAGGCTTGCGTTG
>JANOXY010000363.1:0-3160 GCA_031418675.1 Pseudomonadota bacterium | reverse complement strand
GGCGCGGCCCTTCGAACTCACCGCCGTCAACTTCGACGATCAGGCGATTGCCATACATGCCGGTGCCAACCGGCAACGCTGCGTTCAGGCGTGCGTAATAGGTCATGAGCGGGATGAGTTTCATGGGTTTGGGCCTTAATTTTGGTGGTACGAACCGTGGCCCGTTGTGGGCACAACTGTCAAGCCAGGGAGTGATGATAGTATCGATGCGCCCTGGTCACCTGTCTCGTCGGGCGCACGATGCACCGTCGAAACATGCAGGCGTTCTGTCGCCGGGCGACGACGCAGGCGGCTGTGGTGCTTTTTGAAAAGGCTCTCGCAGTCTTTACGAAACAATAGCTTATACTTTGGCCTAGTTGTTGCATCGGTTGATTCGGTGGTTCCTGTTTAAGGCCGACATACAAAAATGGCGGGCTGGCGCCGCTACCGTGAAATGGCGGGCCAGCGATCTGGATTTTGACTGGGATGCAAATGAAGTTTTAGGAACGACTATGAGACCGATGATGAGTTCTGCACAAAGGGTAGTGAGTCCATCCGAACATCGCTCGGGCGCATTGCTGACAGTGCTGACCATGCTGCTGATCACTGGGTTGATGAGCCTTGCCCAGCGCGCCGAAGCGATACCCTTCGTTGGCGCCGATTTCCAGCGCTTCGATGGTTTATCGCTCACGGGTCGTGGGCAGTCCCAGGCCAAAGTCCACAAGGTCAAGAAGAGCCGTAAGGTCCGCAAGCAACGAGGCAAAGTGACCAAGAAGGCCACGCTCCATGGTCCCACCCATAGCCGACGAGGCAGTTTTGCGCGCGCTTGGGCACACAATGGTGACAGTGATTGGACTTCTTCCGCAGCGATGACCTGGTTGTCCTCTTCAGCCGGCAACATAAGCGGGTTCTGGTTTTCAGACGTCAATGAACTCACGCTTGGCGCACAAGACATCCTGCCGAGGGGTAATGAAATCGACGTGTCGGATGAGCCAAGCGATGAATCGCCTGACGGTGTTTTGCCTGACGAAATGACGGTGGGTGTTATCCCTGTGCCAGAAGTGATCGAGCTTGCATCGGAATTTGTGAGCGCCAACGATGTGCCAGTCAGCGAGGACATCATCACCCAGCTCGACGAGCACTTGCCGTCGCAGGTGATATCCGAGCCGGAATTTGACGGTCTCGCGCCGCCACCAGCTGCGCAGCGGCGCGCTCCAGGTGCAGTGTCGGAGCCCAACTCTGTGATCCTCGTTGCACTCGCCTTGATCACAGGCTGCTGCTTGCCACGCAGCTTGCAGCGGGCCAGGCGCCGCATCTGAGCCCCGCCCCTGTGCACGGACGGGGCATGCTCGGATCAAAGCACTTGTGAGCGTGACATTCAGGCAGGCCTAATCTTGCGGCAAGCGCGGTACTGGGGCGCTTGGTTGCGCTTTCGCACGCACCTTATTCGACGACCCCTTTAGGCGCACGCTGTTTCATGAAGCCAAACATATAACCACCGATGCGGCGCATCTGGATCTCTTCCGCGCCTTCGGTGATGCGGTAGCGGCGGTGATGACGATAAATATGTTCAAAGGGTTTATGCCGCGAATAACCTAAACCACCGTGCACCTGCATGGCACGGTCGGCTGCTTCGCAGCACAGGCGGTTTGACCAGTAGTTGCACATGGAGACCTTATCCGAGACCGAGAACGCGCCGTATTTGTCCATCATCCACGCGGTCTTATGCACCAGAGCGCGCACCATTTCACACTGGGTCTGTAATTCCACCAGCGGAAACTGAATGCCCTGATTGGATGCCAGCGGTTTACCAAAAGGTTTGCGCTCCAGCGCATAGGCAACCGATTCGTTCACACAGAACTGTGCGGCGCCAAGACTCGAGGCGGCCTGCCGGATGCGGTTCTCGTTAAAAAAATGCTGGACTATCTGCAGCCCGCGGCCTTCTTTGCCGAGAATGGCGGAATCCGGCACTTCAACATCGCTCAGGCTGATGCGGCCGTGATCGGTCGGCATGTTGAAGGTCCACAACATTTCTTCGACCTTGAAGCCTTTGCTATTGGTCGGCACCAGGAAGGCCGTGATGCCTTCCCCATCACCCGCTTTGCCGGCGGTGCGCGCGAAGATCATGTCGCACGGTGCGGTATGTATGCCGGTGTTCCAGGTTTTTTCGCCATTGATGCGCCAACCCGTGGCGGTGCGCACGGCGGTGGTTTCCATGTGGGTGGCGTCAGAGCCATGTTGCGGTTCGGTGATGCCGAAGGCGATGAAGCCGGTGCCATTGGCCAGCGGCTCGACCCACTCGCGTTTTTGTGCCTCGCTGCCGTAATGGAGCATGAGCAGCAGGCCGATGTTATTGGCGACGATGGCATGCTCGTTCTGCAGATCACAATGCAGGCCCAGACCCTTGGCGGCCAAGTGCTCGCGGATCACCGCCATGCCGAGATTAGTGCCATCGCGACCGCCAAATTCCTTGGGGAAGGCGTAACGATAGTGGCCGGCGGCATCGGCGCGTCGGCGTGCTTCGGCCAATAGCGCTTCCCAATCGTGGCGGGGTATGCCGTCGTTATCCCAGTCAGTGCGCGAGTGTTCGCGGCGATGATCGAAGAAGCGGATATTGTCGTCGTGGGCTTCGAGTGGTTTGATCTCGCGCTCGATGAATTGATCGAGTTCGACCAGGTAGGCCTGCAGTTCTTCCGGTAGATCAAAATTCACGCGATTTCCCTCAATAGTTCACGCGCGATGATGACGCGCTGGATTTCACTGGTGCCTTCGTAGATGGTCGTGACCCGCGCGTCTCGCGCCAGGCGTTCCAAGGGCATAGCCTCGGTGTAGCCCACACCGCCCATCAACTGCAACGCGGTATAACAAGCTTTGTTGGCGGCTTCACTGGCGAACAGTTTGGCCATCGAAGCGGCTTTGGCATAAGCCTGGCCGGACTGTTTTTGAAACGCAGCGTTCATGAGCAACAACCGCGCTGCTTCGAGTTCGGTGTAGGTATCGGCAAGCATCCATTGCACACCCTGGAAATCGGCGATACGGCGACCGAACTGTTCGCGCTCGGTAATGTAACGACGTGCAATATCGATGGCGGTGCTGGCCACGCCCAGCGCCAGCGAGCCGATGCCGATGCGGCCGCCGGTCAGTTCGCCGACCGCGATACGAAAGCCATCGTTTTCAAGAC
>JANOXY010000362.1:0-2261 GCA_031418675.1 Pseudomonadota bacterium | reverse complement strand
GCTTGCAGCATCGGTGATGCCCTCGCGACGCACACCCAACATGTTGCCGATGAGTTCCTGGGTCATTGAAAGTTTATTGTCGGGCAGTCGATCAAGTGAAATCAGCAACCAACGGCATAGCTGTTGTTCGATGCGATGGTGACGATTGCACACGGCGGTCTGCGCCATTTGTGTTATCAGCACCTGTGTATAGCGCAGCAAAAGGTCGGATAGCTTCTCGTGACGATCGAATTCCGTTTTGATCAATTGTCCGCTGATTCGATACGCTGAACCTGCGCTTTGCACGACCGCCCGATTGGTCGTGCTTCTGCCTCCCATGAATACCGCCAGTCCTAACAACCCTTCGTTGCCGATGACTGCGATTTCCGCAGAGGCACCAGACTCCATTACATATAACAGTGAGATAATTGAGTCGACGGGAAAATAGACATAACGCGGTAGCGCATCGGACTCATAAAGCACCTTGCCAAGTGGCAGCGTGACCAGCTCTAGCGACGGCAATAGACGTGCCCGCACGTCTGCGTCTAAGGTAGCGAGGAGACGATTACGCTGCGGCAAAACTAGACCTGTCATGGTTTGCGGTTGAGCAAGTTGCACTGACCCTCCTCGAGCAAACGCACACGGCACCCCGCGCACCGCGCCCAGTTCTACGGAATGATGACTGGTGGCACTCCCAATCTGAACTGCCAAGCTTGCTGATTTCCCGCCCACTATCTATAAAACGACCAGATCGGTTCTGTGCGTTATCACACACACCCCTCGTGGGATTATGCGCGTCACCGCACTGAGTGTCGCGCTGACTGGTCAGAAGATATAGGGCATGAGGACCGACATAAGCTTCAGGCCGCCGGATCGCGGCGAGATACCACTGGCTTGTGCAGGTGGAAGCGGCGATTTATTGGTGATCAGTCATTCTGCGAGCAAGCTGAAGGATGTGGTGGCCAGTCTGGCCGCTCCGGCGCCCAGCGAATTTTTCGTCACCACCACCGCCGATGTGCAATCCGCCATGGCCTTGCTGGCGCACAGGCGTTTTGCGGCTTTGCTCTACGACAGTTGTAACGACGCCGGCGCATATCTTCATGTCGTACCAAGACTGCAGATCGCTGCGCCCGAAACGGCCATTCTGGTGCTGGCTGGTGGTGAAGAGCCGTTCCTGGCTCGCCAGGTCCTGGCTTGCGGGGCGCAAGAATGTGTATTGCCTTCCGATTGCGCCCCAGCCAGTTTAGGGCGTCTGGTCCGCAACGCTATCGAAAGACAGGCGTTCGAGCGCGCCAATCAGCTAGGCTAAGAGCAGGCACGCATCACCTTGGACTCCATTGCCGATGGCGTTTTGAGTATCGGTTCTAACGGCCGGATCAGCTACCTCAATCATATCGCTGAAGTCATGACGGGTTGGCGGTGTGCGGATGCGGTAGGGCAACTGCCCGGGCTAGTTTTTAACATTGTTGATGAACTGACGCGCCGCTCCGTGCCGGACCCCCTGACGCGCGCGATGCAGGGGGAACTCGTCGTCGAATTGCCAGCCAATTGCCTGCTGATTCGTAAGGACGGCTACGAATACCTGGTGGAAGACTCCGTAGCGCCGATCCGCGATGCGGACGGCGATGTCTGTGGTGCGGTAATTGTTTTTCGGGATGTTGGTCGCCAGCGTGCGGATGCGCGTCACATGACCCATCTTGCGCAACACGATGGCCTCACTGACCTGCCCAATCGCCTGTTGTTCGCCGAACGATTGGACAACGCCATTGTGCTCGCGCAACGGCACAATCGTAAGTTTGCACTGTTATACCTTGATTTGGATGGATTCAAACGCATCAATGATCTGTTTGGCCATGGTGTTGGCGACCAGCTCCTACGTTCGGTGTCCGAGCGCCTGGTGCACTGTGTGCGTGCTTCCGACACAGTGTGCCGGCACGGTGGCGACGAATTTGTGGTTTTGCTGAGCGAAATCGACGGCGCCGCGGATGCCGCTGCCAGCGCTGCAACAATCCTGCGTGTTCTATCTGCGCCCCATAGTTTTGTGGGTCAGGAGCTGGCCATCACCGCGAGTATCGGCATCAGCATCTATCCCGAAGACAGCGCGGACATGCAGACACTGCTGAAAAACGCCGATATCGCCATGTACCGCGCCAAGGAGCAGGGCAAGAACAATTACCAGTTCTACTCGGCGCAAATGAACGTGCACTCGCTCGAGCGCCTGGCGCTAGAATCCAATCTGCGCCGCGCCCTGGAGCGCAACGAGTTTCTGCTGCATTACCAAC
>JANOXY010000361.1:0-15771 GCA_031418675.1 Pseudomonadota bacterium | reverse complement strand
GCGCTGGCCACCTGTATCGAGTCACTCGCGCCACCTGCGGTCGTGCGCGTGTTGGATTTTGCGCTGGTTACCAGCCACGCGGCGATCGTCGCGTTATTGCAGGATAGCGATCCGGCTGAGTTGTTGATGCAAGTTGAGATCGGCACCACAGCGCGGCACGCAGCGCCACTGTTGCGCGAACTGCGCAAACACCTGCGCGGCCATCCCCTTACCCGTCTGATAGCGGTGGTGCGTGATAGTCGTAGCAAAGAGCCAGCAACAAATCTGTCTGACCTTGGCGCGCTGGTGGGCGAGTTGGCTGCGTCCTCAGATTCGATTTTCCTCTTACCGCTGTTCGCCGACGCAGGTTCATCGTTGAATTTCGCACGCCACCAACGCTACTGCGAGTTTGTCGCCCTGCTGGACGAATTGGGCCTGACGCGCCATGCGCCCGGATTGTTCGGGCCAGCGGCGCGGGATCTGCCGCCAAGACAGCCCTTACCGTGGTTGAATCGCATCATGACGCGCCTGGCACAGTGCGACGTTCTGGGACTGGGGCCCGCCGCGCACAGCCGCTTTGACGAAGTGCAATTTGAGAATCACACGGACTTTTCCCACTACGCTCACGATCTCACGCGAGGCAGTTTTGCAATTGCCCGCAGCTTCGCTACCGAGCCCGCCAATCGTTTTGTCAACGCGATACTGGCCAAACTCGCGAGCGGCAGCGAGGTCGATTTAATTGCCCTGGCCACACGTTGCCGATGCACTTCTCGGTCGTTTCTGGAAGCTTGCAGCAGAACTGTTGGTATCCTGCACGCGCGCGGTGCTGTGAGCAGCAGTGACGCACGCCGCGTAAAACTGAACGCCGCCAACGACGCGCACTTTGCCGATATTCATGCCCAACTCGGCCACCTGCGCGTCGCGATGCACACTGTCACACCACTCTCCAGGCACTGAAGGGCGAGCTGCAAGTATGCCTGGTGAAGGGGCTACTTCTGAATTGAACGCAGGTAGATGATCGTTTCCAGAATGCGGCCACGCACCGCCGTCTCGGCGCCAAGCGCGGTGCTGCCCTTCCACTGCGCACCCCACACTGGCATGTCCCGGGTACCGTGGGCACCGCTTGGACCACGTCCATCGATCGAGTCGAAGACCGCGTTAAACGGGAATTCCCCGCTGTTGTTCTGTGCCAGCAAGGTCAGATTGGCTGGCGTCTTGTTCAAGAGCTTTGCATAAGGACCATCACCGGTTCCCTGCACGCCGTGACACACGGCACAACTCTCCATAAACCGCGCTTTGCCCGCGGCCTCGACCGAATCGTCGGCAGCCAGAGCCGCTGTCGTGACGATCAGACCGAGACCAAACAAAGCTAGAGCGCAGCGCCTGGTGGAAACAGCGGTATCTGTGTGCATGGCTTTCTCCGATTGAGGCCGGGATGGCTCGCAAGCAGAATAATCACCTGCTGGCGCCCAGCTCTGACCCCGGTCAGAAAAAGCAGCGTTGGTTCTTGGTGCGCTTCAGGCGCTGGCGCTGCGCGCGGCAATTTCGTGCAGCACCGGCCGCGCGCGAATATCGACGGACTTGCCCTTAACGGCGATCGCGCCGACGTCTTGCAGCCGACCCAGCGCACGACTGACGGTTTCTGCGGCGAGCCCCAGATAGTTAGCGATGTCGTGGCGCGACATGGACAGGAAGAGTGACTGGTCGGCGCGGCCGATCGATCGAAAGCGTTCCGACAATTCGAGCAGAAAATCTGCCACCCGTTCGTCGGCGCTTGCGTGATGCAGGCGCACGCGGGCATGGCGCTCAGCTTCAAAGCTCTGCGCCAGTTTCGCGAAGAAGCTGTGCAACAACGATTCGTCACCGCGCAATAAGGTTTCGAGTTCGGCAGCAGGCACCTCACACAGCGTGCTGCGTTCGAGCACAATAACGGACTCGTTATACTCGCGCCGTTCGAGTGAGCTACCACCGAGCATATCGGTCGGGAAATGAAAGCCCATCACGTCTTCCTGACCTTGCTCGGTAATCTGGAATGACTTGGCCGATCCGGTGCGCAGCAGATAGTAGGCACGACGGGGTTCGCCCTGGCGATAAAGGAAGGTGCCGCGCGCCAGCGGCAGCCCTGGCACGATCAGACCGCTCAGCGCGCGAGCAGCGAGCTCATTGTGGATGTGGTCCGGCAGACAGGTCGATTTGAGGCGGCAGATACCGCAGCCAGTTACACTTCGCGCGTCGTTATGGCGACCCGCTCCAGCGCCGATGGCCTGTTGTTCGATGACCACGTTCGCTCCTTAAATGTGCTTGTCTCTTTGCTCGTACCAAACTGAACACACGGCACGCATTGACGTGCGCAAGAGAGCCGTTTTTGCGCGCTCGGCCGCAGCGGCGATCGGGCGCCAGTGCGCGACCTCAAGATCCGGCGCCGATATCGAGCACTAACCTGGGCACGATCCCGAGTGAATTCAAGTGTCAGCCAGCGCCAGGTCAGGGCCGGCGTGCAGGCCCCTTAGGCGCGCCCTTGTTCTTGCGGTCACGGTGCCGATCTTTTTTGTGGTCCTTATCGCGCACCCGATCGGTACGGCGCGGTGCCGTCGGGTCACCCAGACGACTGATCTGCAATTGTTGTCCCGCTACCCACACTCGCTTCAGGTGGGCCAGCATCTCGTTGGGCATGCCGATCGGCAGGTCAACTGTCGCGTAGTCATCGTGGATTTGAATGCGGCCAATGTCACGTGAGTCGATGCCCGCCTCGTTGGCGATGGCGCCGACGATATTGCCGGCTTGCACACCATGACTGTGGCCAACTTCAAGACGGAAACCCTCCATGCCGGGCGGCGGTGGCGTGCGCACGCCCAGCCGCGAGCGACCTTCTTCGCCAGCGGCGCGTGGTGGACGGTTCTCGGTCTGGAACGGACGACGTTCAGCGGCATTAGGGCCGCGCTCGGCACCAAAACGCGGTGGACGCTCGCCATCACCACGCGCTGGACCTTCCGCGGGCCGGAAGCGCGGTGGACGATCGCCGTCCTGGCGTTCGCTGACATTGCGTGGCGGACGTTCGTTGTTATAGCGGGCTGGGGACCCATCATCGCGGCGTGGTGGGCGGTCATCGTTAAAACGCGGTGGGCTGGCATCATCACGACGGGGTGGGCGCGCATCGCTAAAACGCGACTGGCCTGCTTCTTCTCGACGTGGTGGTCGCGTATCGCTATAACGCGGCGGACCAGCTTCATCGCGACGCGGCGGACGGTTATCGGCATAACGCGGCGGCCCGGCCTCATCGCGACGCGGGGAACGATCAGCGTTGCCAAACGGCGGACGTTCGCGCTCCCGATGTGGCGGTGCTTCGGCACCAAAGCGCGGCCGCTGCTCATCGAAGCGACGCGGACCATCGTTTTCGGTACGGACCGGGCGGGCTTCGTGATCGCGCGGCGCCGGACGATGTTCGTATCCCCGTTCGCCACGGGGCGGTGCATGTTTCTCCCAGCGCGCGCCTTCCGGGCGCAGCGGGCGGGTATCGGACCGCTGTCCATCGCGACCACCGCGCTCGTGACGCTCACCACGGTGTTGTGGTTCGATCAATAAGGGTTGACCACCCTGCACCATGTGCGCCAGTGCCGCGGCGATGGCGGCCGGCTCGACGTCGTGTTCGCGCTGATAACGATCAACCAGCTGAGCAAAAACATCCAGCTCGGCCGATGCCAGGGTGTCGGTGATGGCTTGCATGAAGCGCCCGATGCGCTTGTCGTTCACCATTTCAGTGCTGGGCAGATCCATGCGTTCGATCGGCTGGCGTGTAGCGCGCTCGATCACCCGCAACATATGCTGTTCGCGCGGTGCAACGAACAGAATCGCGTCGCCATGGCGCCCGGCACGACCGGTGCGGCCGATGCGATGCACGTACACTTCGGAATCGTTAGGGATGTCGAAGTTGATCACATGACTGATGCGTTCCACGTCCAGCCCGCGGGCCGCAACGTCGGTCGCAACCAGGATGTCGAGTTTGCCGTCTTTCAGTTGTTCGATAGTTTTCTCTCGGACCTTCTGCGCCACGTCGCCGCTGATCGCAGCGCAGGAATAACCGCGCGCATCGAGGCGTTCAGCGAGCTCGACCGTGGCGAGCTTGGTGCGCACGAAGATCAACACGCCTTCGTAATTTTCAGTCTCGAGAATGCGAGTCAGGGCATCGAGCTTGTGCAGCCCGCTCACCACCCAATATCGCTGACGGATGGTGGCCGCGGTGGTGGTGCTGAGCCGGATGCTGATCTCCTGAGGCTCACGCATATAACGTTCGGCGATCTTGCGGATCGGCGGCGGCATGGTCGCCGAGAACAACGCCACCTGGCGTTCGGGCGGCGTCTGTTCCAGCACCCATTCAACATCGTCGATGAAACCCATGCGCAGCATTTCGTCGCCTTCGTCCAGCACCAGACAAGTCAGTGCACGCAGATCAAGCGTGCCGCGCCGCATGTGATCCATCACGCGGCCGGGCGTGCCTACGACCACGTGCACGCCGCGACGTAAGCCGCGCAGTTGCACGCCATAATCTTGACCGCCGTAAATCGGCAGCACATGAAAACCAGGCAGATGGGCAGCGTAGGAATGGAATGCTTCAGCAACCTGAATTGCCAGTTCGCGAGTTGGCGCCAGCACCAGCACCTGCGGCACCGCACGTTCCAGATCAATGCGGGTTAACAAGGGCAGCGCAAACGCCGCCGTTTTGCCGGTCCCGGTCTGGGCCTGGCCGATCAGGTCACGACCCGCCATGAAATGCGGAATAGTGGCGGCCTGAATGGCGGTTGGTGTTTCGTAACCGACGTCGGAGAGCGCGGCCAGCACCGGCGCGGACAAACCAAGATCGGCAAATGAAATAGGGGTGGATTCGGTGGATTCTTCAGACGGAGCATTCGACGACACAGGGGGGCACCTTAAAACGACATGCAGGGCGGTCAAGCCCAGGGGAGGCGGCGAATTATAGGCGCTTCGGCGCAATAGTCACGAAAACCCCCGCAAGGCGGGCCTGGTGGCGGGCGCTTTGCCAAGTGCTTTGCAGATTTTACCGGCCCCACCCTATTTAACATTTGACCGGTGGTGGCCGCTGCACCAGCGGCCGAGCATGGCGAAAGTTGGCTAAGCCACGCGCACAATCGAGACCAGGGAACACCCGCAAAGATGGGCCTCAGCACAACGAATCTGATCCTGTTGTTCATGCCCTGGGCCTGTGTGGCGAGCCTGGGGCATGTCGCCAAACGGGATTTCCGTGCCCATCTGCGCCGCCGCCATCCCCTTGCTTATCAACACATCTATGGCGTTCATGCCGATCGCAGACGCCACTCGGCCCTCGATCCCGTGGCCTGGCTGCTGCAATTGCGTTTTGAGATGTCCGACGCCTGGCGGGCCTTCGGTGATGCGGAGCTCGTACGGCTCGGCGAGCGGCTGCGCCGCCGCGCGCTGGCGACCCTGGTTTTTTATTTTGCTGCGATTGGTTGGGTGCTGGGCGCGGCTTAGGACGCGGGGGGCGCTTTTGTGCTCTGGGAGGAGTGTCCGAATAAATTCGGACCTACAGGGGATCTCGTCCTCGCGCGGCGAGATCACCGAAGCAGGGGCTGGCGGCTACCAGGCGTTGCGCAATTCTCGCAATTTCACGAACACGGTCTTGGCGTCGACTTCGCTCGGCAGATCGGGAAACGCTTCGCGCAAGCGTGCGATCACGGTCGCACTGCGCAGGCGAAAAAAAGTATTGATCTCTTTCTCGAGCGCCAGGGTCGAGACCAGAGGTGCGTTAGGGTCTTGGCTCTTGACCGTTGTCATGAGCGCCGCAGCGCGCGCGTTGTCCGGTTCGCGATCGAGGGTGAAACCCAGATTGTTGGCGATGTAATCGTGGCCCGGATAAACCAGGGTCGAATCGGGTAGCTTGGCAAGCTGCTTGGCGAAAGTGTCGTAGAGCTCCGCCGGATGGCCACCGTGGTGGCAATTGCCCGCGCCGGCGTTAAACAGGGTGTCGCCACAAAATAGTGCCGGTGTATCGGTGTGGGAACGCAGACAGATATGGGCCATGGTGTGCCCGGGTGTATCCAGCGCTTCCAGTTCCACCGTCTTGCCGACCTTGATGACATCACCCGCGCGCAAGCCACGGTCTAGTCCTGGGATAGCGTCGCGCGCGTTGGCGTGAGCCAGCACTTTGGCACCCGTCGCCGCCACCACCGCGCCATTGCCGCCGATATGATCGTGGTGCTCGTGGGTGTTCAGGATCTGGGTGATGCGCCAGCCGCGCGCCTTGGCTGCGGTCAGACACTTTTCATGATCGAGCGGATCAACAGCGAGCGCTTCGCCACTGTCAGGGCAGACGATCAGATAGTTAAAATTACGATAGGCGTTGCCGGTCCAGATCTGTTCGACGATCACGTGCTTGCTCCATATAGACCACTGGGCGGTGCGCGAGAGGTTAGCACGCCAAGCTCGGCCGTGAGCCCAATGCCATCCACGGATCGCTGGTCGTTACGCAAAAGCGTACTTGACGAATCCCGGCCAGCACCGACAATGCAGCCATCCCTTTAGGTAAGTCCGTCTCAAACTATGAGCGCAGGTGAACGTTTACCCGGTACGCCGGATCCCATGCATCGCTGGCCCGGTGTCGGTGGTGTCACTCTGGCCGGCGACAGCTGGGGCCCGCACGATGGCCCCTTGATTCTCCTGCAACACGGCGGCGGTCAGACCCGTCACGCGTGGAAGAGTGCCGGTGAGGCACTAGGCGCCGCCGGTTACCACGCGGTGGCCTTCGATGCCCGGGGCCATGGTGATTCCGACTGGGCGCCCGATGGTGTCTATGGCCAGGACATCATGGTCGAAGATCTGTGCTGCGTGGTGAAAGCCTTAGGTGGCAAACGACCGGTGCTGGTCGGCGCTTCCATGGGCGGTGGCACCAGCCTGGTGGCGATCGGTGAGGATCACGTTGATGCCACGGGTCTGGTGCTGGTCGACATCGCACCCCAGATCGAACAGGAGGGCGTGCAGAAGATCGGCGCCTTCATGAATTACAAACCCGAGGGTTTTGATACCCTCGAGGAAGTGGCCGCAGCCATCGGCGCCTACCAGCCCCATCGCCAGCCGCCCAAGGATCTAGCCGGTCTGGCCAAGAATCTGCGCCGCGCACCCAATGGCAAATTCCGCTGGCACTGGGATCCGCGCTTCATGCAGTTGCGCCGTGAAATGGACAAGCGCTTCGCACGCCTGTCGGCTTGCGCCCGTGCGCTGAAACTGCCGACGCTGCTGGTGCGCGGTGGTTTGTCCGATGTCCTGTCCGAAGAAGGCGCGCAGAATTTTCTGACCATGTGCACCCACAGCGAATACGTCAACATCACCGATGCTGGCCACATGGTCGCGGGTGATCGCAACGATATCTTTGGCAATGCAGTGATTGAATTCCTCACGCGCAAAGTACCGGTGCACGGTCAACCGGTGCAGGCGCCCCACGCGCCCCACCCGCACCACGAAGGGCCGCCCGGTGATGTGACCGACATACCCTGAACGGCAACACCCTGCGGTCCAGGTCCAACACTAGTATTCGGAGTATCCAATCCATGCCGATGCATAACACGACCGTCATTATCCTGGGCGGCAGTTCCGGCATCGGTCTCGCCACCGCCCAGGCGGCGCAAGCGGAAGGCGCCAAGGTTGTCATCACCGGCCGCAATGCCGCGCGGCTGGAAAACGCACGGGTGGCGCTAGGCGCTAGCGCCGATGCGCGACTGCTCGATGCTGCCGATGAAAGTGGCACCCGGGATCTGTTCGCCGGCCTGCCGGCTATCGATCACGTTTTTATTACCGCCGGGCAATTGGTGCTGGACGGAAAACTCGCACCTGACACCGCAAGCCTGCATCCCGCCCTGGACACCCGCTTCAGGGCGCGCTCTACGCCGCCAAGTACGCCGCACCAAAAATTCGTCCCGGTGGTTCCATCACCTTCATGTCGGGCACGGCATCACGCCGCCCCTTACCTGGCGCTGCGGTTGCCACCGCGTCCTGTGGTGCGGTTGATGCCTTCGCCCGGGCACTGGCATTGGACCTCGCGCCCATCCGCGTGAATACCATCCAGCCCGGGTACGTCGATACACCCTTACTCGACGGCATCTTTGGTGACCAGCGTGACGAGATCCTGGCCGCGGCCGGCGCCAAACTGCCGGTCGGGCGCGTCGGGCGCCCCGATGAAATCGCCCAAGCGGTGTTGTTTCTCATGAAAAACGGCTACGTCACCGGCATCAATTTGGTCGTCGACGGCGGTGGTCTGCTGGTGTGAAACCGTACCGTGTAGGTCCGAATTTATTCGGTCATTCGTTCCAGAGCGCGAAAGCCACGTCGAATGTCCGAATAAATTCGGACCTACATTGAGGACTGAGCGATGCACCACCACGCGCCACCCTTCCTGCCGGACGCCGTCTACGGCAGTACCGATCGCACACCGCCTCAGGTGCTCGCTGCACCATCACGTTACGTTCAAGGTGATGGCGTGCTGGCTGATCTCGGCCGATACCTTTCCATCCTGCGTAGCCAACGTGCCGCCGTGTTGATAAGCCCTGCCGGGCGCAAGCGCGATGGTGAGCGCATCGAACGTGGACTGCGCGCGGCAGGCATCGGCTGCTTGTTCCTGAACTTTGGCGGGGAATGTTCCCAGATTGAGATCGCACAAGCGGTCAGCGCTGCACAAGACACCGGTACAAAAATCGATTGCCTGATCGCCGTCGGTGGTGGCAAATGCATAGACGCCGGCAAGTGCATCGCTTACCGCCTCGATGTTGCGATGGTGAGCTGTCCGTCTCTGGCCTCCAACGATGCGCCCTGCTCGGCGGTATCGGTCATATATACGCCCGCAGGCGTGACCGAATCCCTGGAGTTTTTTCCCGCCAATCCGGCGCTGGTGATCGTTGATACACGGGTTGTCGCTGAAGCGCCGGTGCGGTACCTGGTGGCGGGCATGGGCGATGCCATGGCGACGTGGTACGAGGCGCGGACCTGTTTTGATAATCCCCAGGCGCGCAACATGCTGGCGGCCCGCCCTACCCTGGCCGCTGCCGCGCTCGGCGAATTGTGCGCCAAAACACTCTACGAACACGGGGTCGCTGCCGTGGCTGCGGTGCGTAGCCGCGTGGTGAACAATGCACTTAACCATGTCATCGAGGCCAATACGCTTTTGAGCGGTGTCGGCTTCGAGAGCGGCGGTCTTGCCGGCGCCCATGCACTCGCCCAGGGGCTGACGGTGTTACCGCGTCTGCACGCCGATTATTTACACGGCGAAATGGTTGCGATGGGTCTCATGACGCAGTTGCTGCTGGAGAAACACGAAGTTGAAGCCGCACGGGTCGCAGAATTTTTTTGTGCAGTCGGCTTGCCGTGTCATCTGGGTCATCTGTCCCTGGACGCCAGCCACAGTGCGGATCTTGCGGCCGTGATGGCGGGTACGACCATTCTGCCCTTCCTCACCAACGAACCGTTTCTGGTGAACAACGAGATGTTGCTCGAGGCGACCTTGGCGGCCGATCGTCTGGGCCGCCAGACCGTCACGCGGGTTGGTGATGCGGCCTATCGCGCGCTGCATCACGCTTAGCCCGCCTGCGTTGTTATATGGATTTTGATTCGAAGCCTGACATCATCGCCATGCACAACACCACGATAACGCCGCGACGCGTTTCATCATGAAAGCCGCCGGCCCCGCCGACCCAAATCTGGTACCCCTTGCGTCTATCGACGTCAGCAACCCGCGCCTCTATCAGGACGACGTGATTGGCGCTTATTTCGCACGGCTGCGCAAAGAAGCGCCGATCCACTACTGCGCCAACAGCCCTTATGGCCCGTTCTGGTCCCTGACCAAATACAAGGACATCGTCGAGATCAATGCCGACGATGTGCGTGTGTCTTCCAACTACGAGTTGGGTGGCCACATCCTCGGTTACGACACCATGTTCCGCAGCCATGGTGTGGATGCACGCATGTTTCAGTCTACGGATCCGCCTGTCCACACTGCGCAACGCAAGGCCATCGCGCCGATAGTGGCGCGCGCCAACGTACGCGACATGGAAGACAAGATCCGCGCGATTTGTGCCAACATCCTCGACGCGCTACCGCTAGGCGAAACCTTCGACTGGGTCGAGCGTGTGTCGATAGAAATGACCACCCAGGTGCTGGCCATGCTGTTCGATTTTCCCCAGGAAAAACGCCGCTTGCTGACACGCTGGTCCGATATCGCTGTCAGCGAGCCAGGCTTTGGCATCGTTGACAGCTGGGAATCCCGGCGACTGGAACTGGAAGACTGCTTTGCGACTTTTGCCGGACTCTGGCAGGAACGTCTGCACGGCGAGCCGCGCTCTGATCTGCTGTCGCTCATGGTGCACGCCGAAGGCACCAAGAACCTCAGTCCCGGCGAATTCCTTGGCAATCTCATCAATCTTATCGTCGGTGGCAATGACACCACGCGTAATTCCCTGAGCGGCGGTGTGATCGCGCTGAATCGCTACCCGGCGCAATACGACAAACTGCGCGCCGATCGTACGTTGATCAGCAGCATGGTGCCGGAGATCATTCGCTGGCAGACACCCATCGCCCATATGGCACGCACGGCGGTGCAGGATTTCCGTTTAGGTGAGGCAGAGATCAAAACGGGCGATCGCATCGCGATGTGGTACATCTCGGGCAACCGTGATGAAGACGCCATCGCGATGCCCGAGGCATTCATCATCGATCGCGCCACGCCGCGCCGGCATCTGTCCTTTGGTTTTGGCACCCACCATTGTGTGGGCTATCGGCTCGCCGAACTGCAACTGCAAATCGCGTGGGAAGAAATCATGCAGCGTTTCAGCCTGGTGGAGATGGTGGCTGAACCAACGCGTGTGTGTTCCAACGTCATCCACGGTTACACCGCGCTACCGGTACGATTACGCCCCTGGTAGGGCAGGCAGGTCCCCTCAATCGAGTTGCGGCCTGCGTGCCGCCCATGGCCGCGCCGCTTCAAGTTGCGCGCCGAGACGGAACAATCTCGCTTCGTCGGCATAACGCCCCATGATCTGGATGCCGATGGGCAAGCCCGCTGCATTCCAACATAGCGGCAAGGACATCGCCGGCTGTCCGGTGACGTTGGCGATCGCGGTAAAGCGCGGGAAGCGCTGCATGCGCTCAGTCGCCTGGTGGGGTGCTTTGCGATCAAAGTCGAAATAACCGAGCGGCACCGGTGGTTCTGGTGCGGTGGGTGTCAGCCAGATGTCGTAGGTCGAAAAAAACGGCGCCACATCACGCGCAAAGCGCTGCATGTCGTGCACTGCCTTGAGAAAATCCGAGGGCCGGGATTCGCCGTCGATTTCGTACATCTTCCAGGTGTGTTTTTCGAAGTCGGCGGGCGATGGTGTGCGGCCCAGGCGCACGCTCCAATCGCGGATCATCCACGCCACCATGGCCAGCCAGACCGTGGTAAAGAAGTCATGAAAGTGTTCGCCGTCGACATCGGGCTTGGCTTCTTCAACATGGTGGCCAAGACTTTCGCATAGCGCGGCGATGTCACGTACTGCCTGTTGGCAATCGGCATGCACCGGCGTGTGGGTAATGGGTTGGGTGCTGAAGGCGATACGCAGCCGTCCTGGATCCACGCCAACCTCTGAAGCAAAGGACCGCAATGGCGGTGGCGGAAAATAGGGCGCACCCACATCGGCACCCGCTGTGACATCCAACATCAAGGCGTTGTCTAGCACCGTGCGCGTAACGACATGTTCCGACAACAAGCCCGCCGCACCCGGATCGCCGTAGTCCGGCCCAAGCGGGTTGCGCCCACGGGTTGGTTTCAAACCGACCAAGCCACACACCGCTGCCGGCAGTCGTGTTGAGCCACCACCATCATTGGCGTGGGCCACCGCCACCATGCCGGCCGCCACCGCCGCACCGGCGCCGCCGGACGAGCCACCGGGCGAGCGAGTCAAATCCCAGGGGTTGCGCGTTGCACCGTAAAGCTCGGGCTCGGTGGTGGGCTTGGAGGCAAACTCGGGCGAATTGGTTTTGCCGACTACGATAAAACCAGCGCGTCGATAACGCGCGACCAGTTCACTGTCATGCGGTGAGATATAACCCTGCAGAAAACGCGAACCTTCGGTCAGCGGCGCGCCGGCGTACTCGGCACACATGTCCTTGAGCAACAAGGGCACGCCACCATAGGGTTCGTCGCCCTTTAATTGTTTTACGGCGCGCCGTGCGATGTCGTACATCGGCAAGACCACGGCGTTGAGTTTGGGATTGTATTTTTCGATGGCCGCGATTGCGGCTTCGACCATTTCCGCGGGTGAGACTTCACCGCGACGAAGCAGGCTAGCCTGTTCGACGACGCTCCGACGCATGAGTTCGATCACGATTGCTCCCCCATTTGGCACGACCTTAGGGCTAAAGTGTAGTCGCTGCGCTGTCCTTCGCCAAAACCGCGGCCCACAGACGTGTGGCCCTCGCTACGGTTATAAACCCTGCACAAACGCCGCCACGTCGAGCACATCCTGCGCGTTTAAGGTCGACGGAAACAGGCGTGGCATCTTGGCCGATGGATTCTCGATCCATTGCACCGTGGCCGCCTGGTCGAGGCGGGCTTTAATACCAACCAGCTTGGGCCCCGCACCACCCTCACCTGAGGCCCCATGGCACGCAGCACAGTTGTGGCCAAACAATTCTCGTCCACGACCGGCATCGGGAGGGCCGTTGGCTGCGACTCCGGTGGCCGGCGCTGGCGCGGCAGGTGTGAGCGTCGTGCTGGCGGCATCATCGGCGAGCGCGTAAATCACGACCGAAGGTTTGCCATTTTCGCCAAACGAGAGACGCGAAACATTGCCTGAATCGATGGCAAGGTATTGTTTGCCCGCAAGTGCGTAACTAATGATGCCACCTGCCACCGCACCGCCCGTCGCAATCTTCTTCAGCACTGCGCCGCTTTTAGAGTCGAGCGCAAGCAGATTGCCGCTCATGTCACCGCCAAAGGTCACGCCGCCCGCCGTTGGTGTGATGCCGGCCACCACCGGTCCTTCGGCATGGTATTGCCAGCGCAGTGCGCCACTGTCGGGGTCAACCGCACTGATCCACCCGCTGCGTTTGTCATCCCACACCCAGCTGCCGGCGACCAGGAACTTACCGGGCTGAAAATCAACCGCGTCGGACTTGATCAGCGCGCACCAGTCCACCGCACCTACCACCAGTTGTTTGTGCTTTTCGTCATAGGCCGGGCCGTTCCACTCCACCCCGCCGACTGGGCCAGGACAACTGTGTACACCCTGGGTTGTGGGTGCCTTGCCGGGTTTTTCTATGGTGGTGACAGCGGTCTTGAAGATGCGCTTTTTGGTTTCACGATCGACCGCGTAGAGGTGGCCATCCTTACTGCCAAAGGCCACCATCGCGTGACCTTTGCTGTTCCAATACAACACCGGTGCGGCGCCCAGATCGAGATCGAGCCCATCGTTGGACTCCATCTGATGCCACCACTTCAAGGACCCGCTGCGCGCGTCCAGCACGACCATGCTGTTGGTGAAAAGATTGTCACCGGGACGATGGCCGGGGACAAAGTCCGGGGCCGGATTGCCGACCGGTACAAACACTTCGCCCGCGGCCATGTCGAGGGTATAGGTCGTCCAGCTGCCACCGCCGCCGTAGCGCGCGCTATCGGCAACTTTCCAGGTGTCGGCACCCTGTTCTTTGCCCCGTGGGATGGTATTGAAGCGCCATAACTCCTGACCATTGTTCTGGTCATAGGCCATGACGCGGCCGCGTATGCCCCAATCACTGCCGGCTGCGCCGATGATCAAGGTCCCTTGCCAGACGGCAGGCACGGAGCTGAAAAACTCGCCCTGGGCCGGATCACCCACCTGCTGCTGCCACAGGGTCTTGCCACTGGCAGCGTCGATCGCGAGCAGCCGTGCATCGGGCGTACCGCGGAACAATTTGCCATTGGCATAAGCCACACCCCGATTGATCTCAAATACGTCTTGCTGCTCCGGGCGGTAGACGTTGCGCCAGCGCAAAGCACAGGTGCGTGCGTCGATCGCCAGGGTGTCGTGGGCGTTGGTCAGATAGAGGGTGCCATCGAGTTCCACCAGGCCCGCTTGAAACGCACCGGAGTCGTCGACCTTGATGCGACACACTTCCTTCAGCGCGCCAACATTAGCCGTGGTGATTTGATCGAGTGGTGAATAACGCTGGCCATTGGCGGTGTTGTTATAGGCTGGCCAATGGGTGTCCGGCAGGCTCGCTGCCATGGTTTGTTGCACAACACTGTAGCCAACGATGAAACAAACGATGGCCAAACCGCAACGCGCGGTCAGTGAATTCGCGAGCATGATGTTCCTCCCCAAGAACGGTGTCGGCCTATGCCTGTGGCACCCGACCCTAGCACAGCACAGCACCACGCGCCGTCCCCTAGGGGAGTAGTCGGGGATAAATTTGCGTCGCAGCGCCTAACGATGTTTTAGCGCGTCACGCGGGCGCGCATATCAAAGCCACCGCCACCCGCGCCATGCTTTCCAACTGACGACGCGCGGCACCGGCGCGGGCGCGTATGGCGATGCTGTGCAATACCGCAGCCGCCAGCCGAGCAAGGTCCTCGGCGCTGTGACCGCGCGGGATCTCACCCGCCGCTTGGGCAATGGCGATACGTGCCGCGAGCGCCTCGTCAATCAGGCCCAGCACTTCAAGCAGATCGCTGCGGATCTCCTGGTGTGCAATAGCTTCAACGGCCGCCGTACAGACATACAGGCAGCCCCGGGGCCCGTCTTCCCCACTCAAATAGATATCGATTGCGCCACGATAGAAGCGTCGCAAGGCGGTGCGCAGATTGGGGCCTAACAATGCCGCCGAGACTTCCTTGCGGGTACGTTCGGAAAATGCGTTAAGCGCTGCACGATACATTGCCTTCTTGTCGCCAAAGGCTGCGTACAGGCTGGGGCGTTTGAGGCCAGCGGCAAGTGACAGGTGATCCAGCGAGGTCGCTGCGTAACCACGATCCCAGAAGGCCACGAGCATACGCTCCAGGGCCTGTTGTTGATCAAATCCGCGCGGCCGGCCACGGGGGCGCTTTTTTATTTCTGTATCGATTCGCATAAAAATAATTGACAATCCCTATATCTGTGCGAGACAGTACAGATTAATTGAGCCCCACACAAACCAAGGAGCACCGTCATGCAACTGTATTTCGCACCCCTGTCCTGTTCGCTAGCCACGCGCATAACGCTGTATGAGTCCGGTCTGCCCGCCGAATTCCACCAGGTGGAACTGAGCACCAAGCGTCTCACCGACGGCCGTGACTATCTCGCGATCAATCCCAAGGGCCAGGTGCCGGCGCTGCTCACCGACGACGGCCGCGTGCTGACTGAAGGACCGGCCGTGCTGCAGTACGTTGCCGACCTGGCCCCTGCCAGCCACCTCGCACCTGCTGCCGGCACACCCGCACGCTACGTGCTGCAGCAATGGCTGAACTACATCTCGTCAGAAATTCATAAGGGTGTTTTCTATTTGATTTTCAATCCGGCGGTGCCGGCCGAAGCCAAGACCTTTGCACGGGATCTGGTCCGTAGTCGTTACGACCACGTCTCTCAGCATCTCAGCGGTCGCGATTTTCTGCTCGATGAGTTTTCAGTTGCCGATGCATATCTGGTCACGACCCTGGGCTGGGCCGCACCGGCTGGTATTGATCTCGCGCCCTGGCCGGTGTTGACCGCCTATGCCGAGCGACTTCGGGCACGGCCTGCCGTTGCGCGTGCACTGGGTGAAGAACTGGCGCTGGCCGGTCGCGGT
>JANOXY010000360.1:0-2277 GCA_031418675.1 Pseudomonadota bacterium | reverse complement strand
CGTACCCGTAGCAGACGCAACGCGCCGACGCGGCTGCTCAGGGCATGAAGGGCGAGAACGGCACCTCACTTGACGACACGCGGCGACCGCGCCGTGCACTGTCACCGGCAAACGCTGTGTGCGGGCTCGGTGCAGCCACCTCGGGTTTGGCCACAGGCGCTTGAGTGACAACCACTTCGCCGACCAGCGATGCGGACGACGTCTGCGTCCTGGACCCGGGCTGACGCAACATCGCTTCGGAGTAGGCGATGCCATCCTGGATCTCTTTTTGCGCCGGACTGCGTTGACGCGCCACCGCAAAAAGTTGCAAAGAGCCGGCGTAATTACCGGACTCCTGTTCCACCACCGCCCGTGCAATCCACGGTTCAGGGCGATCGGCATCGAGCTGACAGGCACGCGCCAGATAGGCCCGCGCGTAGTCCAGATTGAGTTGCATGAGCTCCGCAATACCCGCCCAGTAAAACGGCAACCAGTTGTCGCGGTCGATTTCGAGCAAGGGCGCGAGTGTTTGCAGGGCAGAGCTGTAATCACCGTTGGCGATCTGCAGGCGTGCGGTGATCTGACGCAGGCCTTGATGATCGGGCATGCGTGCCAGGGCGGCACGGGCGGCATTCATGGCGCCAATCGCATCACCGGCTCGTTCACGACGCAGGATGTTGGGCACTTCACGGTCGAGATCGCTGCTCGCGGCGAGCTTGCCGTCCTTGCGCATATGGGCAAAACGTTGCGCAGCCGCGGCGTGATCATCGCTGCTCACTTTTTCTTCCGGCCCGAGCACCAACTCACCACCATCCTCCAGGGGGATGCCCGCGACGGCGGCCGCTGACAGCGGCGCCGGTCCGCTGTCGATGGTTTCTATCGGCGCGCTGGCAGCTGCCTCGCCAGTCGTTGTGCTGGGCACCGCAACGGGTGCAGCGGTCGGCGCAGGATTGCTCTGGGGTGCGCTGCTGCTGACACCGGCCGTGGGCGCGAGGTTCGCGGCTGGCGCGTTTGCCGTAGTGCTGTCCAGCGCCAAGGTCGCGGTTGCCCACAACCCGATGCCGAGCATGATGGCGGCGCGTGAAACGTCTGGCGCAGGCATGTCAGTTACCTCGCTCGGCCAGCGGTGTGGCACGCGCAAACGACGGCCCCACCAGTTTCGGCGTGAGGAAAATCACCAGTTCCTGTTTGCTGTGTTGGTTGTAGCGGCCTTTGAATAAATTGCCGACAGCGGGGATATCGCTGAGTCCCGGCACACCGCGGGTGGTGTCGCTGGTCTGATCCTGAATGAGACCACCGATGACGATGGTCTCGCCGTTCTGGGCGCGTACCAGCGACGTCGATTGACGGATATCAAGATTGGGCGCGGTGCTCTGCACCTGACCACCGGGACCGACAACTTGAGTAACACTGGAAACGCGGGTGATGACCGGGTAGACGTCGATCATGATCATGCCGTCGTTGGAGATCTGCGGTGTCAAGCCCAGCACGATGCCCTCGGTAACCACCTGCGGTATATCGCTGGAGGCGGTGGTCGCACCGCCGGCACTGGTGGCGGTGACCTGTTCACGGCGAAAAAAGGTGCGATCGGTACCGACCTTGATCATGCCTGCCTGATTGTTGAGCGTGCGGATATGCGGCTGCGAGACCACCCTCACATCGCCCTGCTGCTTGAGCGCATCGATGACGCCGGACAGACGGATGGCACCGCTGGTGGCGATATCGGCAATGCCCAGGGAGAAGACATTGGGTGCTGGTGTCACACCACCGGCCGGTTGCGTGACGATGGTTGAGATGTCGCCATCCACCTGCCATCCACCATTGAACTGCGACATGGCACGCTGCCAATCAATGCCAAGTGAAAAATCGTCGTTGAGCGCAACTTCGACAATGCGTACTTCGATGTCGACCTGGCGTTGCACGGCTTCGTTAACGTCACCGAGGTAGCGGCCCACTTCACGCACACGGCGCATCTGATCGGTGACCATGACAGTGCCGGCCGTGCGATTGATAACGATGCGCGCGTTAGGCGACAACATGGAACGCAGCTGTGCTTCGAGCTCATCCCAGAACGGCACACTGCCCTGTTGGCTGACGGCCACGCTGCTGCCGCCCTGCTCGTCACCACCACCACCGCCGCCACTGGCGTTGGCGCTGCCGCCCGAGCTGCCACTGCTGCTCAGACCACCACCGGAAGAGGCCGCGGCACTGCTATTATGCCATCGATAGTTCCGGGCGACCATACTTTTCGGTCAGGCGTTTCGAACCCAGTCCAAGATCGCGCCCGAAGCCTTCGCC
>JANOXY010000359.1:0-3267 GCA_031418675.1 Pseudomonadota bacterium | reverse complement strand
TGCCGGAGCTGGCCAGCCGCTATGGGCGGGTGATCGAATCGGCGGGTTACGACGACGGCACACGTGGTGCAGCACGGGTTCGATATCGTTATTACCAGGACCGCGGTTTTCCCCTGAATACGCACAAGGTCAGCCGCTGACGTGGCTGAGGCCGAAGCGCCGAGGGGGCCAAGCTCCAAACCCCCACGCCTGGACGAGCCGCTCGAACTTGGACCACCGCCGCGCCTTGTTGAAGAAGTCGACATGCAGGCCCTGCAGCAGTCGGTTCAGGCTCGTGCACGAGCGCCGGTGCAGGACGCGTTGCAGCTTGCAAGCCTTGCGCAAGAAATCAAACGAATGGTGAGCGAGGGTGTCGCCGCGGCGGTGGCCGAACTCAAAGCACAATTGCAACGCGAGCAGAGCGCGCCAACCACGCTCGCCGCGACCGCAGATAAAGAAGTGAACAAACCCATGGCGATGGACAAAACCTACGACCCGCGCAGCCTGGAACAAAGCCGCTACGACGCCTGGGAGCAAGCCGGGTATTTCTCTCCGAGTGGTCAGGGCGCGCCCTATTGCATTGCGCTACCGCCGCCGAACGTGACCGGTAGCCTGCACATGGGGCACGCTTTTCAGGACACCCTGATGGACGCCCTCACCCGCTATCACCGCATGTGTGGTGACAACACGCTGTGGCAGTGTGGCACCGATCACGCCGGCATCGCGACCCAGATCGTCGTCGAGCGACAACTTGCCCAGCGCGGCCTGTCCCGTCATGACCTGGGCCGCGAACGTTTTGTCGAGGCGGTATGGGACTGGAAGGCGCAGTCCGGTGGCACCATCACCCGCCAGCTGCGACGCATGGGTGCGGCCATGGACTGGAGTCGCGAACGTTTCACGCTCGACGACGAGCTGTCGCGCGCAGTACGGGAAGTGTTCGTCTCGCTGTACAGCGAGGGTCTGATCTATCGCGGTAAACGGCTGGTTAATTGGGATCCGGTGCTGCACACCGCTATTTCCGATCTGGAAGTGGTTGCTGAGGAAGAAGACGGCCATCTGTGGCACCTGTGTTATCCGCTCGCCGATGGCAGTGGTCACCTGGTGGTGGCCACCACCCGCCCCGAGACCATGCTCGGCGACACCGCCGTGGCCGTAAATCCTGCGGACGACCGCTATCGGCGCTTTATCGGCAAGGATATTTTGTTGCCGCTCACCGAACGCAGCATTCCGATCATCGCCGATGACTACGTCGACCCGGCGTTTGGCTCCGGCTGCGTCAAGATCACGCCCGCCCATGACTTTAATGACTACGCGGTCGGTCAACGCCATGGACTGCCCATCATCAATATCTTTACCGATGACGCGGCCATCAACGACAACGCCCCGCTGCGTTTCCGTGGCCTTGATCGTTTTGTCGCGCGCAAACAGGTCGTCGCGGAACTCGAAGCCCTGGGGCTGCTGGTCCGCATCGATCCGCACAAGCTGATGGTGCCGCGCGGTGATCGCACCCAGGCCGTCATCGAGCCCTATCTGACCGACCAGTGGTTCGTGAAGATCCAGCCGCTGGCCGATCCGGCCATCGCCGCCGTTGAGGAGGGCCGCATCCGCTTCATCCCCGACAACTGGGCCAAAACCTATTTTGAGTGGATGCGCAACATCGAGGACTGGTGCATCAGTCGGCAACTGTGGTGGGGGCATCGCATCCCTGCCTGGTATGACGAGGCGGGCAATATCTACGTGGGTCACGACGAGGCCGACGCCCGCGCGCGCTGTGGCCTCGGCCCGGAGCTTGTGTTGCGTCAGGATGCCGATGTGCTCGACACCTGGTTTTCCTCGGCGCTGTGGCCGTTTTCAACCCTTGGCTGGCCGGATAAAACCGCCGAACTCTCGACCTTTTACCCCACCAGCGTGCTGGTCACGGGCTTTGACATCATCTTCTTCTGGGTCGCCCGCATGATCATGTTGGGTATCAAGTTCATGGGCGACGTGCCGTTTCGTGAGGTCTACATCCATGGTCTGGTGCGCGACGCCGATGGCAACAAGATGTCGAAATCCAAGGGCAATATCATCGACCCCATCGACCTCATCGATGGCGTTGACCTCGAGACCCTGGTCAGCAAACGCACCAGTGGGCTGATGCGCCCCGAAGATGCGCCGCGTATCGAAGCCGATACCCGCCGCCAATATCCCCAGGGCATTACCGCCCATGGTACCGACGCGTTGCGCTTCACCTTCGCGGTGATGGCAACCCAGGGTCGCGACATCCGCTTCGATCTCGGACGCATCGGTGGCTATCGCAATTTCTGCAACAAAATCTGGAATGCTGCGCGCTTTGTCCTGATGGTGTGTGAACAACACCGTGGCGACACGCCGGGTGATGCCTGTGTGATGGGCATGCCGGAGCGCTGGATCAAGAGTCAGTTCCGGACCACCGTGGCCCGCGTTCGCGAGGGCTTCAGTGACTATCGTTTTGATCTCGGCGCGCAGGCTTTATACGACTTTATCTGGGACGAGTACTGCGACTGGTACATCGAGATGGCCAAGGTCACGCTCTACGACGCTCAATCCAGCCAGGCCCAGAAAGATGGCGTATGCCAGACCCTGATTGAGGTGCTCGATGGCGCGCTGCGTGCGCTGCACCCGTTCATGCCGTTTATCACCGAGGAAATCTGGCTCAAGCTCAGCGCGATGGGTGGTCATGCAGCGGCCACCATCATGATCCAGGCCTACCCCAACATCGACGCTTACCCCACCGCTCCGGCCGATGAGGCGCAATGCACGTGGCTGAAGGAATTTGTGCTCGGGGTGCGGCGGATCCGCGCCGAATACGACATCGATCCCTCCACTCGGCTGCCCGTCTTTAGCCGTGAAGGCAACGGCGATGAACGCCGTTGGCTGGCCGATCACCACCGCATCATCGAGCAATTGGCGCGCACCCAGCCCCTGGCGCAAGCACCCGATGTACCTGGCGACGTCGCCACCGCACTGGCCGGTGGCATGACCATACTGGTGCCCTTGAGCGACCTCATCGATAAGGAGGCCGAATTGGCCCGCGTGACCAAGGAATTGGAAAGGCTGGAAGGGGAGATCAGCCGCGCCGAAACCAAGCTCGCCAATGCCTCATTTGTTGAACGGGCGCCTGCCACGGTGGTGGAAAAAGAGCGGGATCGCCTGGCGGAAGTCACCGCAGCGGCACACAAGCTCCGCGCCCAGGTGCTGAAGCTGCGCTGAGCACAAGCGGCCAGTGCGCCGCTTGCGAAGCCCAAATGGGTTTGACTCCCCTTATCA
>JANOXY010000358.1:0-4089 GCA_031418675.1 Pseudomonadota bacterium | reverse complement strand
GGCACTATGCACACGCTCAGCTTGGTAAACGATCGAACGCGCAACGGTGTTGCACAAAGTGTGCGGAGCCGGTCCTTAAACGCGACCCTTCGGCCGTGGTCGTGCTTTGCGCGCCAGACCCAGTGCGGCCAAGATCAACGCCAGTGCGGCCATCACCGGGGTCGGCAGCAGGGGTACTTGTTTGCTGGTGACGATGGCGGGCGCTGAACTGCGCTCGTAGCTGAAGCCACCGCCGCCACTAGTCTGTTGACTCCAACTCGTCAGTTTGAGGTCAAGGTAAATGTCGTCGGCGACGAGGTGGGCCACCATCGCCACACCGACCGCGTCTGGTGGTCCCGCGCCCGGCGCGATACTGCGGACGGTCGTTTCCCATGGATTGAAAGTCAGGTTTTGCACGCCGTTCGCTAGCGAACCCAGCGCCCAACGTGTGCCCAGAGGGCTGAGCACCGGCGGGACAACACCGTAACTGCTTTCCAGGGCGATGTTGTACAGACCCCGTGACGACGCTCGGGTGAGCCACACCGTCGGAGTCAGGCGGTCCTGGTTCGTGGCTACGGCGGGATCAGCAAACGGGGATTTGGTGAAGCTCACCACCGGGCCGTTCCACACGGTCGCCGCTGCGGCATGCACAGACACCAGCACCAGCGCCATTGGCACCCAAGTCACTAATCCTCGCAACACGATCCTGCTACTCCCATCGGCCCCGCTCAGCACTTGAGCCCGCGCCATCAATGCCAATCAAAGGCCAAGAGGCTAACTGCCGAATGTGATGCGACGATGGCAGGACGGTGACGAATGCCGGTTGATATGCCTATGGAGTCGGCACGCGCGGCGAGGCGCCAGCGCTAAGCAGCGGACGCGAGTATCAAAATGGGTAAACTGCGCGTACTTGGTTATTAGTCCATCCACTACGGCAAGGAAATCGCTGATGTCTGCCTTGGAGCACGCGCTGCAGTTGCATGGCCAAGGCCACCTCGATGAGGCCCGGCAGGCTTACCTGGAAATTCTGAGCACTGAGCCGCAAGACGACGCTGCGATGCATTACCTCGGCATCCTCGAGCATCAGTCTGGCCGCAGTGAAGAAGGTCTGGATCTGCTGGCGCGCGCCCTGGATCTCGCCCCGCCGCAGGCCGAGCGTTTAAATGACCTGGGTAACGTGTTGAGCCAACTCGAGCGTCTGGACGACGCCGAGGCGGCATTTTCCGCCGCCGAAGGACTCAGTCCCAATGATGCAAATCTGTGCAATAACCTCGGCTCTGTACTGGCGCGCCTCGATCGTCTGCCCGAGGCCGAAGCCGCTTTTCACCGCGCGCTCACGATAGATGCCGGATTTGTCCCGGCCTTGAATAATCTCGGTGACCTGTATGCACGTCAGGGACGCAGTGACGAGGCAGCGCAATACCACTGCCAGGCGTTTGTCAGCGGGCCGTTGAACGACAAGCCCAAGCGCATGTTGGGCATCGCCTACTACACGCTCAATCGAATTCACGAAGCAGCCGAGGTCTATCGCGACTGGTGTGCAGCTGAGCCGCACAATCCCGTTGCACGGCATCTACTCGCGGCATGTTCCGGGGAGCATGTACCGGCTCGCGCTGAGGATGCATTCGTCGAGGCGATCTTTGATGAATATGCCGAGAACTTCGATACCAAACTGGTGCAGAGCCTGGCCTATCGTGGTCCTGAATATATCGCAGCCGCATTGGCAAAAAATTTGCCTGCAAGCGCTGCGCTGCAGGTGCTGGACGCGGGTTGTGGCACTGGCCTGTGCGGCCCGGTGCTGGCGCCCTATGCGGCCCATCTCACCGGCGTCGATCTATCCGCCAATATGCTCGCCCGGGCCGAGATCCGCGGTGGCTACGATAAACTTGTTAAAGCTGAACTCGGCGATTATCTGGCGAGTCAGGCTGAAGCATTCGACCTGATCGTTATCGCCGATGTGCTGATTTATTTCGGCGCTCTCGATGGTGTATTCGCCGCTGCGGCGCGCGCGCTGAAGCGTGGAGGGCTATTGATCTTTACGGTCGAGATCCAAGCCGCGGATCCACAGTCACCACCCTACGTCATCAGGCCTAGCGGTCGTTATCGGCATGCCGTGCATTACATCGAGAATTGCCTGGTTCGCCACGGCTTGCAGGTAGTTGGCAACGAAGCGGTGGTGTTGCGCGAGGAGTTCACACAACCGGTAGCAGGATTGGTGGTGAGTGCAACTCACAGGCGCACAAACGCGCTACACGGATCGGCGCAGGACCCTAGCTGACGGCACCCCGCCGCGGCCCGCGCAAGGACGCGCGGCTGGCCGACAAGTGGCAACGCCTTGCCCACACGTGAGGCGCTCAGCAGCTGATATTTTTTTCGCACGGGCCGCTCGACCGCTTGGTAAAAATCGATTGCTGCGACTTGAGCAGCCGTTGTTCATCGTACTTACCAATTCGTGCAATCGTTTTGGGATCAAATTCCGCCCTCGATTTTCTATTTTAAGGCGAATATGCTGCCGTCCCCACCAGGATCGAGATGGGCGGAAACGGTCCGCCCGTTGCATAATCGGGCGCGTATTCAATGTCATCCAATCATGAGTAAATCGCCGGCGTTTGTCAGTCGGGCAGGAGACGGCGAGCAGCTGTGTACATTGTTGCATTATGCGAGCTTCGAAGAACTGCCTGCAGAAGTCTTAGCGTTATGGGAGCGGGTCGGCACAGTGCGGCCTTTCCTCTCGTTGGACTGGTTCCGCAATCTCCATACCAATGTCGGGGCTGACCTGGGCGAATTGTTTATTTACGTTTTGTTCGCCGGCACTGGTCGGCCGCTCTGCATTCTGCCCTGCGGCCGTCGCACCGACACCCGACATGGCGACGTCAAATTGCTCGCGTTGGCGAACTACTATTCAACGTGCTACGACATCTTGGTCGACGAAGGTAGTGGCGATAGAGGCCAGGTGATTGCGCAATTCATGGGCGCATTGGCACGGCAATCGGGTTGGGATTCCCTCACGCTCTTTCCGGTGCGGCACGGATCTGAGCTAGAACATCTGCAAGCTGCGGCGCGCGCCAATATGCTCGCCGTGTCGAGTTTCTTCGAGACCGCGAACTGGTCCGAAACCATCACCGATCTGGAACAGTACCGCGCCAGTCGCTCATCGCAAATGCGGTCGACTCTGAAGCGGCGCACAGCGCGCATGGTCCGTGATACCCAGCACCGCTACGAAGTTGTCACTGAACTGAGCGAAGTGCCGCGTGCAGTAGCAGATTTCGATCGCTGTTATGCCGCAAGCTGGAAAGTTCCCGAGCCGTATCCACATTTTATCGAGGGCCTGGCTTCGTTTGCGGCCAAACGCGGGTGGCTACGTCTCGGCTTGTTATATATCAACGATCAACCGGCGGCCGGTCAGCTATGGTTAGTGAACAGCGGGGTAGCCAGTATTTATAAGTTGGCCTACGACGCGCAGTTTCAGGAGTACTCGCCGGGCACCTTGTTGACCATGCATCTGCTCGAGCATGTCGTTCGCCAAGATCAGGTTACCCATGTCGATTTTCTGACCGGAGACGATGGTTATAAACGCGATTGGATGTCGACGCGTGATGAACTATGGCGCCTGCGTATCTGTAATCTGCGCCGCTGGCGCGGCGTGGTGACAGCTGGCTACGATCGCTTGCGCAAATGGCAATATAAGCTGCGTGGCGAATGATCGCCGCAGTTCATGTTTTGCCATAAACCCCGTTCACAGCGGTAGGCGCGCCTGCATTGTTTTTGCGTTCTGGTCGCGACCACCTTAAAACGCCCTTAGAAAAAACCATCGCGCTCGTGTTCTTTTATTCATACCCCTGCCTCGCTTATACAATCACGAATATGCTTCGAACCGGAGGCAGACTCGCGGGCCCTTTGACCGCGCAGCGAAATACGCCGCGATGGGGATCGTGGCGCGACCCTCGCTGTGGCCGATGATCACCCTGGGGATGCCGCTATTTTTGAGAAATTCGCGCGATTTAATCCGCCTGGCGAACGGTAATCGTGCAGATGACAACCACGGAGAAACAAGCTCATGCAGTTGACCAAATGGAGCATATTGGTGGCCCTGGCCTGGTTGGCCGAGGG
>JANOXY010000357.1:0-23098 GCA_031418675.1 Pseudomonadota bacterium | reverse complement strand
ATCAATTCCGGCAAGGTGAGCGTCAAACCAAAGCCAGGATGAAAGCCCAGCTTGGTGAAATTCGCGCTGAAACGACCCTCTGGGCACGTAACGCGAAAATCCGCCGAGACCGCGAGGCCCAGGCCACCGCCTATTGCCGCGCCTTGCACGGCTGCCACCACCGGCTTCTTGCAGCGAAAGATGCGCACCGCCTCGCGGTACAAGTGGTTGGTCAGCGCGCCCTGGGGGCTCACGGTAGCCTCACCCTTGTCGGCGGTGCTGAAGTTTGCGCCGGCACAAAAATTCTTACCTTCGGCGCACAAGAGAATCGCACGACAGTCGGTAATGGCGTCGAGCTGTTCATAGGTGGTGGCGATCTGATTGATCAAATCGATATCGAAAAAATTGTGGGGCGGGCGACGGATCTCGACCGTCGCGACATGATTGGCAAGTGAGACACCCAAATCTTTTTTATCTAACGTGGACACAAGTCCTCCTCGTGGGCTGCGTGGTGCAGCAAATTAATCAAACATGAGTACGGTGCGGGTAACTTCGCCAGCTTCCATGGCACGGAACGCTTCGTCGACCTTATCAACCGGCGCATGGCGGGTGACCATGGCGTCGAGATCGAGGCGTCCCTGGCGATAGAGCTCGAGGTAACGGGGAGCATCGATGGTGAAACTACTCGAACCCATCATGCAACCCATGATGCGTTTCTCCTGGAAAAAATGCCCAGCATTGAGGGACACGGGTTGGCCAGGCCCGATCGCGCCAACCAGAACCGCCGTACCGCGTGGCGCCAGGCAGTAAAAAGCCTGTTCCAGCAGTTTGGGCAAACCGACGACTTCGAAGGCATAGTCCACCCCGCCTCGACTCATCTTCTTGATGGCCTTCACCACATCGATGTCGGTTGAATTAATGGTATCGGTGGCGCCAAATTTGCGCGCGTTCTCAAGCTTGCTATCGGCCAGGTCGATGGCAATGATCTGTCGCGCGCCGGCAATCCGCGCGCCTTGAATGACCGAAATGCCGACACCGCCGGTGCCGAACACCGCCACTGACGAGCCGGGTCTCACCTGGGCTGTATTGAGTGCGGCACCAACACCGGTTGTGACCGCGCAACCTACCAGCGCCGCGCGATCGAGGGGAATGTCTTTATCGATCTTCACCACCGCGCGCGAATGCAGCAACATGGCCTCGGCAAATCCGCCCAGATCGGCGTACTGATGGATGAGCTCGGCACCACGGCTCAAACGCGGTTGGGCGTCAACCGCCCGTCGACAGGCGTCGCGGTCGCTGCACAAGTGCGAACGGCCCTGCGCGCACTGCGCACACGCACCACAGAACATCGACGTACAGGCGATGACATGGTCCCCGACTGCGACGTTGCGCACCCGTTCGCCAACCTTTAGTACGATGCCAGCAGGCTCATGGCCAAGCACCGATGGCAGAGGTGATGCTATCCCGCCATGCACGGTGTGCAGATCACTGTGGCATACACCGCAGGCGACCGTTTTCACCAACACCTCATCCGGTCCTGGTTCGGCAATATCGATGTCCTCGATGCTCAGCGGCTTGTGCAGCTCGCGCATGACTGCGGCTTTTATTTTCATGGCAGACTCCCCTCAGGTTTCAGCTTGCTAGCGTTGTGCCGGTCCCACTGCGGTGTGTGACTGGGCTCGTGGTCGGATTATCGCACCAAGTTTTGCACAAGGTGCACCGGCTCCTGACCGAGGAGCAAGGTGTCTCAGGCCCAGCCGGAAATGCACCATCTGATTGCGCAACATCCCCTTGGTCGAACCGCGGAACCGCCTATCAACATGTCTGGCGCTGACTATCCATAGAGTAGTCCTGACGGCCCATTTGGCGCGGGTATTGCCTTTAACGGCGGGCGGATGGGGCGCCAGGTCCGCACGCCTGCCACTGGATTCCGTACAATTGAACGCAGCGCGTCAGATCATTAGGAGAGCCCATGGGTAGCGATTTCACGACCATCACGCTGGAACGCCTTGAGGACCACATCCTGCTTCTGTATCTGGACAGACCGGAACGCGCAAACGCGATGAATACCCAGATGGGCATAGAGCTGCGGGCATTTTTTCAGGACATGTACGTCGATCCGCAGGACACACGTATCGTGATCGTTACCGGTCGTGGTAACAAAGCCTTCTCGGCTGGCGGCGACCTAAAAGATCGCGACGGCATGACGGACCAGCAGTGGCAACATCAGCATGCCATTTACGAGCAGATGGTGCGTGGCTTGCGCGATTGCCCAGTGCCTGTGATCTGCGCAGTCAATGGCGCCGCCTACGGCGGTGGCTGCGAATTTGCACTGGGTTGCGATTTTATCTATGCGTCGAGCAGCGCTCGCTTTGCGCTAACCGAGGTCACACTCGGCATCATGCCCGGTGCAGCTGGCACCATTAACTTGCCGCATGCAGTGGGTGAACGCCGCGCGCGTGAAATCATCTATACCGGCGCACCCTTTACCGCAGCCGATGGTCACGCCTGGGGTTTGATCAATAGGGTCTGCGAACCCGAAACATTATTGGAAGAGACACTGGCAACCGCCCAACGCATTGCAGCCAACGCACCGATCTCAATTCGGCAAGCGAAAAAATCCATTGCACTCTCCACCCAGATCGACCGCAACAGCGCTTATATGTTCGAACTCGAAGCATATAATCGCATGGTGTCGACTACAGACCGCTTGGAAGGCGTGCGAGCATTCAATGAAAAGCGCAAACCGCGCTTTGAAGGGCGTTAATCTCCAGACGAGAGTCAATTGATATGAACAAAGAACGAGACGTTTGGGTGCGCGAAGTGGGCGTCCGAGATGGTTTGCAAAGCATCGCGACTATCTTTTCCACCGCGACGAAACTGGAATGGATCGAGCGTGAGGCCGCCGCGGGTGTATCCGAGATCGAAGTTGGATCGTTTGTTCCCGCAAAACTGTTGCCGCAAATGGCCGATACTGCCGCAGTAGTCGCCGGCGCGAAAAACATACCCGATTTGCACATATCGGTGCTGGTGCCGAATTTGCGCGGAGCAGAGAGCGCCTTAGCGGCCGGCGCAAATCAATTGAACTACGTGCTGTCTGTCTCTGAAGCCCACAATCGCGCGAATGTGCGACGCTCCGTTCAAGAGTCGATTGATGATTTCGCGCGCATTGTTGCCCTGCGCGATTCCCGTCCTGAATATCGCTCGATCCGTGTGGCTGGTGGTCTCGCTACTGCTTTCGGCTGCACCATCGCTGGCCAAGTAGCGCTGTCCGACGTCCTAGCCGCAGCACGTGCATTAGTCGAACTCGGCGCTGACGAACTCGCCATCGCCGATACCGTGGGTTACGGCAATCCAGCCCAGTGTCGTCAGATATTTCGCGAGGTGCTACAAATCGCAGGGAGCATCCCCGTCGCCGCTCATTTTCACGATACCCGCGGACTGGGTCTCGCTAACGTCGATGCGGCGCTAGACGTTGGCGTGCGACGCTTTGACGCCTCCCTGGGCGGATTGGGTGGCTGCCCCTACGCACCAGGCGCCAGCGGCAATATTGTCATGGACGATCTCGTATTTATGCTCGAAGCGATGGGCCTGGCAACGGGCGTAGATCTCGAAGCCCTGCTCGAAACGCGCAAATTTATGGAAAGCCATCTCGACCAAGAACCAACCCGCGGCGCTATCGCCCGCGCGGGGCTACCAAAGGATTTTGTAAGGTCCCGCAGCGCGTGAATCACGCGCTAACTGTTCGGGGTAGCGAACGTTACCGGCAAATGCCAACGACATGTTGGATAAAGTGGCCGAGTTAGCACGTGCGCGTGGTCAGACAGCGGTTTCGATTGTCGTCGGTCTCGATATATTCAAATAGCCTCCGCCGACATCCACGGCCGTCCTGGTGCCGGTAGTCATGGCGTCCTCGACGGCGGCTGCTCTCGGCGATCATGAGCCGCAGCGAACTCCAGACACGATGCTCGGCGTGATAGAGATCGAGTTATTGGGTGGAGTGCGGCTGTGGATCCGCGGTGTGGGCGACACGACGGAGATGGCGGTGCGAGTGTCGCTGGGCGTTCGACGCAGACACCGTGCGGCGGCACCCGAATCTGGTTGCCGGTAAGTATGATTGACATGCGTAGGAGCTTCGGTGGTCTGACCGCAGCTGTACAACTGGCGCTGAACGAGGATCCGGCCTCCTTCCAGTTATTCGTGTTTCGCGGAAGGCGTGGTGATCACATCGAGGTTTTTAGATGAGATGGCGATGGTCCGTGCTCGTTCGCAAATCGTCATGAACAAGACTAATTCGTGTGGCCGAATGCACTAGCCGCTTCGGTCTCGTTGAAAAGGGCACCGTTGTCGAAATTGTTGGAAGGAGCCGAATGGCGACGCCCACAACGGCCACCTGTGCTGCGAGTCGCGGTACAAAAAGAACTATGAGTCTCACACAGGCGGACATCCGGGCCGCCACTTATCCGCCTTCCGTGGCGTGCAGCAGGTCGATGGATATATCGGCTTCGATCGGTGGTTTGATAACAATAGTCCGGCTTGTCCCCATCGCGAAGCGGTACGCGGTGCGCCTGTCCGACGCAGGTTCTACGACCTGGATGTGACAACGGCCTCACCGGTGGCGGCTGAGACGCTACCTCCCAAGGCCTTGTTGTAGGAGATTGAGCAGACCCTGCGTGACGAGTCAGCATCGCACCGACCCGCTACCGCGACGATGGTCGTAGCGAGGGCGATGACAACGCAGCCACGAAGGCCTTGCGGGGTGTAGCGCTGGGCCGCAAGTATTTTATCTTCGCGCGCGCCGATTGCGGCAGTGAACGCGCCGCGACACTGTAGTCGCTTCGAGACCGAGAAGTTGAGTGAGGTCGACCCGCAAGCCCCTCTATCCTATGTGCTGTATTAGTAGACCGGATACATTAACGCAGACGTCGTTCTGCTCGGGAGGGATTAAAGCGCGTAAATGTGGGGCGGACCATACGCTTTTTGTTCTCGTCAGGTCCTCGGCTTGATCAGCGAATCGGGGTTTTAGGCGTGCCGTCTTCGCCGCAACCGATTGCCCGAATCGATTTGTGTGCGGCACTGCGTCGCTTACTGCCGCCAGTCGTAGTGCTGCGAGGCAGGCAGATCCGGATCGGCCTCGGCCCACGCCACACCCACCTTCTCGGCCAGGGCCAGCCCTTAGTTCTTGAACGACTGGCTACGCTGGCTCGGCACCTTCTTCTTGCTCTGTGTTTATCTTGTCATGATCCAACTCAGTTACCTACCTTACTCACTTGACGGGGTGTCCGCCGGAAACGGCGTGGATCAAAAATCCACACACCTCCAGGAGATAAGTTGGATCATTTCCAAAAATCTAGTGTCGTCGGCTTGGCGCCTCAATTCCGCGACCAATCTGCTTGCATAGCAAGCGAACACTCTCTGAAAGCAGAGTCCTCATAGTCTGAACCATAACGCAATCTTGTAGAAACGGCTCTTTGCCCGCGGCCCGCTCAAGCTGTCTCGCATATGCACCGAGGCGCTTTGCGCCCACTGTCAACGCTGCACCCTTCAACGAGTGCATTATCGATTTGAACCCAATCAAATCCCTCGCCGTATACAGCGAGATCGCGCTATCTATCTGTCTAGCACAATCTGACTCGAACTCCGACACCATCTGTGTGAGTTCAGATCGTCCGATTCCCAATGCCCTTAGTTCCTCAATCTCGGAAACATCGAGAATCGGCTCGCCCAATATGTCAGCCTGCTCGTCGGATTTTGGGTGCGTAGTAAACTGGACGGCTGGAGTCCCAAACGAACTAACCGCGTCACGAAATTCTCTAGGTCGTAACGGCTTGGTCAGAAAACCGGCGGCCCCGGACGCGGCTGTCGCGGCTCGCGCTTCGTCGGTCGCGTCAGCGGTTAAAATGACGATCGGAGTAGGGACTCGATCTGCCACGAATTGGTATATCTGCGCGACCTCGATTCCGGACATCCCCGGCATGTGCATATCGATAAACGCAATCGCAAAAGTTTGCTGATCCAAAGCTGAAAGCGCATCCTCACCATTAGAAACACAAACCACGGTATGGCCAACCGATTCTAATGCCATTCTCGCAGTGGTTAGGTTCGTCAAATTATCGTCGGCAACCAGTACCCGCGCTGGAGACGCTGCCTGACACACCACGTCGAGCTTCTCGTCGAGGTGCGACAAATAGGCGGCTTCAAGTACGTGGATCCGACGTAGCTGAGCGACCGACCCACGACGAACCGCGCTATTGAATCGCGGGTGGAGAACTTGCGACCTTTCCTCGTTCCCATACCATACGACCAAATATGTATGCAGTGCGTTATCTATCCTATCGAAGATAGCCTCGTGGGAGCCAATCAAATCGCCGTCAATGAACACGACTCTTGCCCCGCAGCTATCGATATCGTCAAGTGACTCTGCGGTGAGCACCTGACAATCCCAGGAAGCCGTTTCAAATGCCGCAGCGTCCGCGCGCGATAACGGATCCGCCGACACATAGAGACACCGTCTGTGAACCGTGGGAGCGTCCAAAGCATCGTGATCTGGAGGTTCATAGAGTGGGAGGAGGATTCTGCAATCAGTACCGCAATTCTCCACCGATTCGAATTCGATTTGGCCGCCTAGCATCTCGACGTACTGCTTCGTCAATGTCAAGCCAAGCCCCGTGCCCGAATATCGCCTAGCAGCGCTATCGTCGCCCAGAGTAAATGGCTCGAAAATGTTAGGAAGAAACTTCGGTGCGATCCCGATTCCAGTATCCACGATACTGACCAACAGCATCCTTGCACCCTTCGTCAATACCAAACGAAATCGCACTTGGACCTGCCCAACTTGCGTGTACTTAACGGCATTCCCGACGGTGTTTATTAAGCTCTCTTCGAGATAGTCTCCAGAGCTCATGATCCAAGCAGGAAGGTCCGCATCGAAGAACCAAAAGAATCCGATTTGTTGTTCTTGAGCTCTAGGCTGACAAATTCTAAGAGCAGTCTGCGCAATCGCTGCCAGGTTCGTCATCTCACGCGCTCGCGGTGGGATCTTTCCTGCGTCTGCGGCGGCTACATCCAGAATCTTGTTCACCAGACCCAAAAGGTGCTGCGCCGAGTCGCTTATCATCTGCATTTTGTGATGACTTCCATCTGAACTTAAGCCTACATCGTTGATGGTCTCCTTCAGCACGTCTGATACGCTAATAATCGCGTGGAGCGGCGTACGTAACTCATGACTCACATTAGCGATAAAGCGAGATCTTGCGTCATTCAAATCGCGTATTCGCTCCAGCACCTTGCGATGTTCTTTCAGCAACGATGCGGAATAAAGAGGAACTAGGACCATGCCGAGGTAATAGGCGAAGACCAATTCTCGGCTTGCGCTGATGTACGGATTTTTAAGAAGAGCCAAGGAGAAGAAGGCGGCCGCAACTACAAGCGTGAAATACAGGTAGCGGATACCGAATCGATATCCGTAGCCAATAATGGAGCTCAGATAGACCGGGAATAGAATGACGCCGAAGCTGCCGGAAATGGCTGTGTATGCGGAGATTGCGCCGATGTCGGCAAATATGCTGAGAACACGAGTGACTATAAGCTTCTTGGAATCCTGCGCAGCTCCTTGTATGAAGAAGTACGTCCACCCATACGCTACCAGCGAGAAGGTCCAATACGCGGACGCCAGCGTGAAGTATTTGTAGTCTAGTGCTTCGATTGGTGAAGCAGCCGGTGCGTTGACGTAGGACCAGGCGACGACGGCGGAAACGAAGATAACGCGGACCAGGGCCTGATCTAGGTCACTTGGCCGAACGTCAATCTTTGACTGAGATGGCATCTTATGATCAGTGCATCAGACTGATGCATTCATTATTGCCAGCGTTCCCACGTACCATTACCCCGAAGCTGGGAAGTAGGGGACGGCTTTTTCCCTGCATTCGTGCTGCTTTTTTGCGGGCCCGCGTTTGTAGTCTCGATTGACTCGGTTTCCACTCGCTCGGGGCACCCCAGACGCTCCCGCCAAAGCTACATCCGACGCAATACCTGAAGAGCCGTGCCCTCGTAGGAGCGAGACCGGAAAATCGACGGTCGTCCCCATCGGGTATGGTCTCCTCCATTGGCTATGCCAAAAGAGTCGCGCCCCCAGAAATTTCGGAAACCAGATTGGCGGTTGACACTTCCTCGCGTTCTCACTCAACCGTCTCTACGTCTCCTAGATCTGAGGTCGCCGATCGATCAACCAGTTCTACGATTGCCATCAGTGCCTTGTCTCCAGCCCTGAAGCCGCACTTCAATATCCTCAAATACCCGCCTGGTCGTGTCTGATAACGCGGTCCGAGGACGTTGAATAATTTTGTCACGATTTCGCGATCACGAAGTCGTGCAAAGGCCAAACGACGCTTTGCAACGGTGTCCGTTCGTGCCATTGTTATCAATGGTTCCGCCGCTCGACGCAGTTCCTTGGCCTTGGGTAACGTTGTTCGAATCACCTCGTGCCTCAGCAGCGACACAGCCATATTCTGAATCATTGCTTTGCGATGGGCGCTGGTGCGACTGAGGTTGCGCCCGCTGTTAGAATGTCTCATGGTCTTCGTACGCCTTATTTACTTGCGGCGCTTAGACGGCCGCGCGCTCGCCCTCGTATAGTCCAGCTGGAGGCCAATTCTCTAAACGCATTCCTAACGACAGTCCGCGCGCGGCCAAAACGTCCTTAATTTCTGTTAACGACTTTTTGCCAAGATTCGGTGTCTTCAGCAATTCGACTTCGGTGCGTTGGATCAGATCGCCTATGTAGTAGATGCTCTCAGCTTTTAAGCAGTTCGCCGATCTGACGGTCAACTCCAGATCATCTATTGAACGCAACAATATCGGATCGACATCAATTTGCGCGGGTGGTCTCGGAAGCTGGCTTTCTTCCCCCGAAATATCTACGAACACTGCAAGTTGGCTTCGCAGAATAGTCGCGGCCTCTTTGACGGCTGTCTCGGGATCGATCGTGCCGTTGGTTTCGATCGTAAGGATCAGTTTGTCCAAGTCCGTTTGTTGGTGGACTCGCGCGCTAAGCACCTCGTAAGCGCAGCGCCGGACAGGGCTGAACGATGCGTCTAATTTCAGGCGGCCTATCGCTTGATCCGCATCCTCACTGCTTTCGCGAGTCGTAGAAGGCTGGTAGCCTCGACCTCGAACCACGCGCAATGTCATATTCAACTCACCGTTGTCGCTAAGTGTCGCGATGTGGTGGTCCGGGTCAACGATTTCAATATCGTGGTCAAGCACGATATCACGCGCCGTAACACGGCCGGGTCCTCGGCGATTGAGCGTTATGCTGGCCTCGTCTCGCGCGTGCATCTTAATGGCCAGACCTTTTAGGTTCAGCAGCACATCGGTCACGTCTTCCTGCACACCCTCGATGGTCGTGTACTCGTGGAGGACATTCTCAATCTCCACCTCCACAATGGCGCTGCCTGTCATCGACGACAACAGGATGCGACGCAAGGCATTGCCCAGAGTGTGGCCGAAACCGCGATTGAGGGGTTCGATAGTGATTCGAGCAGCTAGTAACCCGACCTTTTGGACCTCGACGATCTTCGGCTTCAACAACTCATTTAATGCTGACGCCATATTCCAATCTCCTTAATCAGACTACTTCGAATACAACTCGACAACGAGCGACTCATTAATATCAGCGGGCAAGTCAGCGCGTTCCGGGACGGCCTTGAAACGCCCTTCCATCTTCTTCGAATCGACGTCAACCCACTCGGGAAAGCCCAACTGCTCTGCTATCGCTAGCGAGTCGGCAATGCGAACTTGTTTCTTGGAACGTTCGCGAACGGCAACGACGTCATTTGGCGATACTTGATAGGACGGTATGTTCACGCTTTTGCCGTTCACAAGGATTGCTTTGTGGCCTACCAGCTGACGGCATTCAGCGCGTGTCACACCAAATCCCATTCGATAAACGACATTGTCCAGTCGACATTCCAAAAGCTGGAGCAGGTTCTCACCTGTTGCACCTTTACGCTTGGCCGCAGTTGCGTAGTAGTTTCGGAACTGGCGTTCCAAAATGCCGTAAATAAACCGTAGCTTCTGCTTCTCCCGCAGCTGGACAGCGTAGTCAGACTGACGTCGCCCGCGATTGTCTCCGTGCTGGCCTGGCGGCTTCTCAAGATTGCACTTTGTTTCTATCGGCCGCGCTCGGCTTTTGAGCCCGAGGTCCATCCCTTGGCGCCGGCTTAACTTGCACTTCGGTCCTATATAACGCGCCATTTGCTTACACCCTTCGCTTCTTAGGCGGCCGACACCCGTTGTGCGGTATCGGCGTGACGTCGGTAATGTTCGTGATCTTGAAGCCCGCGGAGTTCAGCGAGCGAACAGCGGATTCCCGGCCAGGTCCGGGGCCTTTGACAAATACATCAAGGTTCTGCATGCCGTACTCGTCGCGCACCGTCGAAAGTTTCTCGGCTGCGACCTGCGCAGCAAACGGTGTGCTCTTGCGGGAGCCGCGGAACCCGCTGCCGCCGGCCGTCGCCCACGCCAATGTATTACCTTGACGGTCAGTGATGGTGATGATCGTGTTGTTGAAGGACGCGTGAATGTGGGCCACGCCGTCGATCACGGTTCTCCTGACCTTCTTCTTCACTGTTCGCTGGGTCGCTGTAGCCATATCTAAATCCCAACCTTACTTCTTGACCATACGGCGCGGACCCTTACGGGTGCGGGCGTTGGTGCGGGTGCGCTGGCCCCGGACTGGCATTCCACGGCGATGACGCACTCCGCGGTAGCAACCCAGATCCATCAATCGTTTGATGTTCATGCTGACCTCGCGACGAAGGTCGCCTTCCACGGGAAATTTGCCCACGGCCACTCGAAGCGCCTCCAGTTGCCCTTCAGTCAGATCCTTAATCATTGAGTCCGGCGGTACGCCGGTTTCAGCGCAAATCGACTTCGCGCGCGTCCGCCCAATGCCGAATATCGACGTTAGCGCGATGACCGCGTGTTTGCGATCAGGAATATTTACTCCAGCTACGCGGGCCATAGCCTGCTCCTCTCAACTTTCATTCCAATGTTCAACCTTGGCGTTGTTTGTGTCGCGGATCCTTGCAGATCACGCGCACGACGCCTTTGCGCTTGATAATTCTGCAATCCCGGCAAATAGGTTTGACTGAAGCCTGCACTTTCATATTCGATTCCTCTCGTCCGGTATTTCACCGGCGCCCGTAACCCTTGAGGTTCGCTTTCTTCATCAGCCCCTCATATTGGTGGGACATCAGATGCGCTTGCACCTGAGCCATGAAGTCCATTACAACGACCACGATAATCAAGAGCGAGGTGCCCCCGAAGTAAAACGGAACGTTGAGTTCCACGATGAGGAACTCTGGCAGCAGGCACACTAGTGTGAGATAGATTGCTCCCGCTACCGTGAGACGTGTCATCACCCCATCTATGTAGCGAGCGGTCTGTTCACCCGGCCTGATGCCCGGAATAAATGCTCCCGATTTCTTGAGATTGTCCGCCATTTCTTTTGGGTTAAAGGTCAACGCGGTATAAAAGAATGCGAAGAACACAATCGCTGCGGCGTACAACATTACATAGAGCGGTTGGCCCGGCGACAACGCGCTGCTTATATCGCGAAGCCAATCCATTCCCTCGGCGTTCGCAAACCAGCCGGCGATAGTAGCAGGAAACAGAATGATGCTCGATGCGAAAATGGGAGGAATTACGCCGGACATATTCAGCTTAAGCGGCAGGTTGGTCGACTGACCACCGTAGGTCTGCCGACCACGCTGTTGTTTTGCGTAGTTCACCGTAATGCGACGCTGCGCTCGCTCCACGAATACGACGAGACCCGTCACTGCAATCGCGAGGATGAATAACCCCAATACTAGAAATAACGACAGTTCACCAGTGCGAGACAGCTCAAGCGTCCCCGATATCGCTTGCGGTAGGCCCGCCACAATTCCCGAAAAGATGATCATCGATATACCGTTGCCGATGCCGCGCTCTGTTACTTGCTCGCCTAACCACATTAGGAAGAGGGTCCCGGTCACCAGGGTTGCAACACAAGTAATCTTGAACGCGAGTCCAGGGGAGATCACCAGGTGCATACCCGCGACCGTTTGCTGCTCCAACATAACCGCTACACCGGTTGCTTGGAACAGCGCTAGCACAACCGTGAAGTAGCGTGTGTACTGCGTGATCTTGCGCCGCCCTGATTCGCCCTCTTTCTTCAGCTGTTCCAGCTTAGGGCTAACAACGCTCATCAGCTGAATAATGATGGAAGCCGATATATAGGGCATTATCCCGAGTGCTACGACGGAAAATCGCTCAAGCGCTCCTCCGGAGAACATGTTGAACATTGCGAGAATCGAGCCGGCCTGTTGATCAAACAGGGCATTTAAGGCTACTGCGTTTATTCCCGGTACCGGGATGTGTGAACAAATGCGAAATACCAGCAATGCACCAAGTAGAAACAGGAAACGGCTGCGCAGCTCTGTAAGCTTGCCCAGCCCCGCCGTTCCGCCCGGAAATTTTGCTGCCGCTGTTGCCACAGTTAATCTTCTACTTTCCCACCAGCCGCCTCAATTGCCGCTCGTGCGCCCTTGGTAACGCCTAAGCCCTTAATCGTGACCGCTTTCTCTATCGCACCCGACAAAATGATCTTCACAGTCTGGGTATGGTGACGCACCAAACCCGCAGCTTGGAGCGCCATAAGATCGACGGGATCGGCGTCCAGACCGTTCAACTCGTGCAACCGCACCTCATCGTTGAATCGCAAGGCCAAAGAGCGGAAGCCGAATTTTGGCAGCCGCCGCTGTAAGGGCATCTGCCCGCCCTCGAATCCGACCTTGTGATAGCCACCTGCCCGCGATTTCTGGCCCTTGTGGCCTCGACCTGCAGTCTTGCCCGAGCCCGAGCCACCGCCCCTGCCAAGACGCTTGCGCGCCTTCTTGGCGCCGGCTGCTGGCTTTAACGTATTCAGACGCATGACTTAAGGCTCCTGGACCTGGACCATGTAGTAGATCTTGTTGATCATTCCGCGATTCTCCGGTGTGTCCGCGACAGATACGGTTTGCCACATGCGACGCAATCCAAGACCGCGCGCGCAGGCCTTGTGGTCTGGTAGACGACCATTGAGGCTTTTGCACAGGGTGACGTTTACTTGCTTAGACACCGTCTTTATCCTCGGATTTGTTCGACCGACATGCCGCGTTTGGCTGCCATCTGGTCGGGGGAGGCCATGCCCTTTAATCCGTTAATGGTGGCGCGCACCACATTTATCGGATTGCTTGTACCGATGCACTTGGCCAGCACGTTGTGAACTCCAAGTACTTCAAAAACCGCACGCATCGCGCCGCCGGCGATGATTCCCGTACCTTCCGATGCAGGCTGCATATATACCTTGGCAGCGCCATGCTCACCCATCAACGGATACTGCAAAGTCGAGCCATTGAGAGCGACGCGAGTCATGTTCTTTCGCGCATTCTCCATTGCTTTTTGGATGGCAACCGGCACCTCTCGAGCCTTGCCGCGCCCGAAGCCCACACGTCCACCTCCGTCACCTACGACGACTAGTGCCGAAAAACCGAAAATTCGGCCACCCTTGACCACTTTCGCGACGCGATTCACCGAAATCAACTTTTCCAAGTAGCCTTCGTTGTTATCGGAGCTGTTCGAATTGACACTCATGCTGCTATGAACTCCTAAAACTTCAGGCCGCCTTCACGAGCAGCGTCCGCCAATGCTTTGACGCGGCCGTGATATTTGAATCCAGATCGGTCAAACGCCACCTCGGCGATACCTACTGCCACTGCGCGCTCCGCGAGCAGCTTGCCAATGGCAGCAGCGGCGGCGATGTTTCCACCATGTTCGCCGGCGGCCCGGAAATCCTTCTCCACCGTGGACGCAGTGACCAGGACGGCATTGCCTTCAGGCACGATAATCTGGGCGTAGATGTGGCGTGGCGTACGGTTGATGCACAAACGCACGGCGCGTAACTCGCGGATTTTTGCCCGGGCCTTGCGCGCGCGGCGCAGGCGCGATTCCTTTTTTTCACTGGCCATGACTTAACTCTTCTTCGCTTCTTTCTTAACGATGACTTCGCCGCCATAACGAACGCCCTTGCCCTTGTATGGTTCGGGTTTGCGATACGCGCGAATGTTAGCCGCCACTTGGCCGACCTGCTGTTTATCTATCCCTTTAACCAGAATCTCAGTCTGCGTCGGCGTCTCGACTGTGATCCCTGCTGGAATAGCGTACTCAACCGGATGCGAGTAGCCGAGCGAGAGATTGAGTTTCTGACCTTGAACCTGCGCGCGGTAGCCAACACCGACGATTTCCAGCTTGCGGGTGAATCCGCTCGAAACACCGGTGACCATATTGTTCAGGAGTGCACGAGTCGTTCCCGACAATGCGTTTGACGATTGGCTGGCATTATTGGCGGACACATTGAGCGCGCCCCCCTCCAAAGCAATCGACACCAGATCGTGCACATGATGTGTCAACCGACCCTTTGCTCCCTTGACGCTCACCGTTTGTCCATCGATCGTAACTTCGACCCCGGACGGCAACGGAATCGGCATTTTTCCGACTCTAGACATCTCGCTACGCCCTTAATAAATAGAACAAATGATTTCGCCGCCGATGCCCTGCGCCCGCGCTTCACGGTCGCTCATCAGCCCCTTGGACGTCGACACGATGGCCACACCGAGCCCACCAATAATCGACGGTAGTTCGTCCTTGGTCTTGTAGACGCGTAGACCGGGTCTGCTGACACGCCATACGCGCTCAATCACGGGCTTACCGCGGAAGTATTTGAGCTCCACGTGCAGCTGTTTAGTTGCACCCTCCCCCTCTTCACGATAGTCGGTGATATAGCCCTCGTTCTTCAGCACTTCGGCGATGGCCGACTTGCGTTTGGAGGCTGGCATCGTGACGTCGCGCTTAGCTCGCGCCTGTGCGTTGCGTATGCGCGTCAACATATCGCCGATGGGATCTTGCATGCTCATTTCTGTACCTTCTTCGCTCGCCTACCAGCTCGCTTTGACCAGGCCGGGTACGTGACCCTGCATAGCCAGGCGGCGCAATTCGTTACGGCCTAGGCCAAACTTTCGGTAATAACCGTGCGGACGACCCGTCAAACGGCAGCGGTTACGCCCGCGCACCGGGCTCGAGTCGCGCGGAAGCTTTTGCAAACGCAAACGTGCCTGCTCGCGCTCGTCGTAGGAGCGGTCTTCGTCTTTGATGATCGTCTTGAGCTCGGCGCGCCGCTTAGCAAACTTCTTCGCCAGCTCGGCCCGCTTAACTTCGCGAATGACCATGGATTTTTTTGCCATGTGCCTGCCCTTAGGTCCTCAACGGGAAGCGAAACGCTTCCAACAATGCCCGCCCTTCTTCGTCGGTGCGCGCGGTGGTTGTGATACAGATGTCCATGCCACGGAGCACGTCAATTTTGTCGTAATCAATTTCCGGAAAAATGATCTGCTCTTTGATGCCCATGTTGTAGTTTCCACGGCCGTCAAACGCTCGGCTGTTCAAGCCCCGGAAGTCACGGATACGCGGGATCGCGATATTGATCAGCCGATCCAGAAATTCGTACATCCGCGAGCGCCGCAAAGTGACCTTCGCGCCAATGGGCCATTCCTCGCGAATCTTGAAGCCGGCAATCGATTTTCTCGCGAGCGTCACAACAGGCTGCTGCCCCGAAATCAGCTTCATGTCACCGACGGCATGTTCGATGATCTTCTTGTCACCGACCGCCTCGCCGAGCCCCATGTTCAGCGTCACCTTGGTGATACGCGGTACCTGCATCGATGACTTATAACTGAATTGTTCGCTCAGCTTCTTAATCACGACGTCGCGGTAATGTTCTTCCAGTCTGGTCATCACAAAACTTCCCGATTACACGTCCACGACTTCGCCGTTGGACTTGAAAAACCGCACCTTGCGGCCATCCTCAAGCACGCGAATTCCTACTCTGTCGGCCTTCTGGGTCATCGGGTTATACAGCGCCACATTGGAAATCTGTAAAGGCGCCTCTTTTTCCACGATGCTACCCGCCACGCCTGCCTGCGGATTTGCCCGCGTATGGCGTTTGACGAGGTTGATACCCTCGACCGTGACTCGGTTGTCCACGTAGACCCGCGTGACCGTTCCACGCTTACCGCGGTCGCGCCCGGTAAGGATGGTCACGGTGTCACCTTTTTTGATTTTGTTCATTGCTTACTCCGAATTGCCGTGCCGCTTACAGCACTTCCGGTGCCAACGAAACGATGCGCATGAACTTCTCGCCGCGCAGCTCGCGCGTCACGGGTCCGAAGATGCGGGTACCGATCGGCTGTAATTGCTTGTCGAGCAGCACTGCAGCATTGCCGTCGAAGCGGATGGTCGAGCCATCCGGACGGCGTACGCCCTTGCGGGTGCGTACCACGACGGCGTTAAAAACCTCACCTTTTTTGACCTTGCCACGCGGCACTGCCTCTTTGATGCTGACCTTGATCACATCGCCAATGTTGGCGTAGCGGCGACGCGAACCACCGAGCACCTTGATGCACATCAGTCGGCGCGCACCGCTGTTGTCAGCGGCGTCGAGCATGCTTTGCATCTGAATCATGACTTACTCCAATCCGTAATGCCGAGAGTGCCTATCAAACCCGCGCCGCGCGTTCGATTACACGTGACAAACGCCAGCTCTTGTTCTTGGACAAAGGACGGCACTCCTCGATAGCAACGGTGTCGCCTTCGTTACACTCGTTGTTTTCGTCGTGGGCAAGCAACTTTGTCGATTTACGGACGTACTTCCGATAAAGCGGATGCTCAACACGACGTTCGATCAGAACCGCGATGGTTTTATGCATTTTCGTGCTGACCACTTGCCCCGTCAGGGTTCGCGCCGTCTTCGTTTGTTCGCTCATTTCACACGCCCCACAGCGACGCTGCTCTTCTGCTTGATGATCGTCTTTACACGTGCAATATCGCGCCGCGTCTCGCGGACGTCCGATGGACGTGGCGGTTGCCCGGATCCCGCTTGCATGCGCATGTTGAACTGCTTGCGACGCAACTCAAGCAACAACGCCGTCAGGTCAGCGCTTTCTTTTTCACGTAGTTCGTTAGCTTTCATCACAGCACCGTACGAATCGCAAATGTGGTGCGCACTGGAAGTTTGGCCGCGGCCAGACGCATCGCCTCACGCGCCTGGTCCTCTGGCACCCCTTCCATTTCGTAAAGCACAGTGCCGGGCTTGATCTGGGCTACCCAGTATTCGACGTTGCCCTTACCCTTGCCTTGACGCACTTCTAATGGTTTCTTCGAGATCGGTTTATCCGGAAACACCCGAATCCAGACCTTCGCGCCGCGCTTCACAAAGCGTGTTATAGCCCGTCGCGCCGCTTCGATCTGGCGAGCAGTCAAACGGCCGCCGGTGGTTGCTTTGAGCGCAAACTCACCGAAGCTGACCCGATTTCCGCGCTGTGCCAAGCCGCGATTGCGGCCCTTCATCTGCTTGCGGAATTTAGTATTTTTTGGTTGCAGCACTATCTACGCTCCTGCCGGTAGGCGCCGGCCTCAGGCCGCCGAGGTCTCGCCATCGGCGGCATCAGCAACTGCGCTCTGCCGCACGATTTCGCCCTTAAAAATCCAAACCTTCACGCCGATAACGCCGTAGGTCGTATTCGCTTCCGCAAAGCCGTAGTCAATGTCGGCGCGCAGGGTATGTAGAGGAACACGTCCCTCTCGGTACCATTCAGTACGCGCAATTTCAGCGCCGTTGAGTCGGCCAGCAACATTGATCTTGATGCCCTGCGCACCCAGCCTCATCGAGTTCGAGACCGCGCGCTTCATCGCGCGCCGAAACATGATGCGCCGCTCAAGTTGTTGCGCTACCGACTCGGCCACCAGAAACGCGTCCAGCTCGGGCTTGCGAATCTCTTCTACGCTGATGTGCGCGGGAACTTTCATCAGCGCCGAGACCTGCTTGCGCAATGACTCGATGTCTTCACCCTTTTTACCGATCACGATGCCCGGGCGAGCCGTGTGGATGATAATCCGCGCGTTATTCGCAGGCCGTTCAATCTGGATGCGACTGACCGAAGCGTGGGCTAGCTTCTTTCTCAGGAAGGCCCGAACCGCCAGATCGTTGTTCAGATAATTCGCGTAATTCTTCGTGTCCGCATACCAGGTGGACGTCCAGTCCTTGACGATGCCTAGGCGAATACCGTACGGATGTACTTTCTGTCCCATAGTCCTACTGCCCCACTTGCTCGACCCACACGGTCACGTGGCACGTGCGCTTCATGATTTTTGCTGCTCGGCCACGGGCCCTGGCGCGCCAACGCTTCATGGTGGACCCCTCGTCTACCATGATCGTACTCACCTTCAGCTCGTCAACATCGGCACCATCATTGTGCTCAGCGTTCGCGATTGCGGACTCCAAGACCTTCTTTACCAGCGCCGCCGCCTTTTTGTTGCTGAAAGTAAGAATGTTGATTGCCTTTTCAACACGCTCGCCACGGATCTGGTCCGCTACCAAGCGGACTTTCTGCGCGGCCATACGCGCGTTTCTCAATTTCGCTACAGTCGCCATGTCTGCTTGATCCTGATCTTTAGCGCGCCTTCTTGTCGGCCACATGCCCGCGGAATGAACGCGTCGGCGCGAATTCCCCAAGCTTGTGCCCAACCATGTTCTCGTTGACGTACACCGGCATGTGCTGACGGCCGTTGTGGACCGCTATCGTCAAGCCCACCATATCCGGAGCCACCATCGATCTGCGCGACCATGTCTTGATCGGGCGCTTGTCATTGCGCGCGCGCGCCTCCTCCACCTTCTTCAAAAGGTGATGGTCGATAAACGGGCCTTTTCGTAAGGAACGTGCCATATAGCTCTCCGCGACTACTTCTTGTTACGCCGGCGTACGATGAGCCCATCGGTACGTTTGTTATGCCGTGTCTTGTGTCCCTTTGTCGGTGTGCCCCATGGACTTACCGGATGACGGCCACCTGAGGTGCGACCTTCGCCGCCACCATGCGGGTGGTCTACCGGGTTCATCGCAACACCACGAACCGTCGGACGAACACCACGCCAGCGCTTCGCGCCCGCCTTACCCAGCGAGCGCAATGAATGCTCTTGATTGCCCACTTCACCAATCGTAGCCCGACACTCGATTGGCACTTTGCGCATTTCGCCCGAGCGTAACCGTAACGTTGCATAAGCGCCTTCACGTGCAACGAATTGGATCGCGACACCGGCGCTACGACCAAGTTGTGCGCCCTTGCCTGGCTTAAGTTCAACACAGTGAATCAGCGCGCCTACCGGCATATTCCGTAAAGGTAAGCAGTTGCCAGCCACGATCGGTGCGTCAGCGCCAGAACGGAGTTTACTGCCCGCTTTGACACCTTTGGGCGCAATGATGTAGCGACGTTCACCGTCCGCGTACAGCACAAGAGCGATATGCGCCGAGCGATTCGGGTCATATTCCAGACGCTCGACCACCGCATTGATACCGTCTTTCTCGCGCCGGAAATCAATCAAGCGATAGTGCTGCTTGTGACCACCACCACGATGACGAACGGTGATGCGACCCTGATTATTGCGACCGGAGTTGCGCGACTGCGATTCCAGCAGCGGCGCGTACGGCGCACCCTTGTGGAGATCAGGTGTGGCAACTCGCACCACACTGCGGCGACCTGGAGAGGTCGGCTTAGCTTTGAATAACGCCATGGCTTTTGCTCCGCCCCTTACTCGCCGCCAACGAAATTGATTTCGAAGCCTTCCTTGAGCTTCACAAACGCCTTCTTCCATGTGCCCCGCACACCCATGCGACCTTTGAAGGTGCGGGTCCGCGCGTGGACGGTTGAAGTCGTGACGTGCTCGACCTCAACTTTAAACAGCTGCTCGACGGCAGCTTTAATCTCGAGCTTGGTGGCGTCGTTGAGGACTTTGAACATGTATTGGCGGTAAAGGTCGGCGACGCGCGCACCCTTCTCCGACAATTTAGGCTCGACGAGGACTTGTAACAGACGTTCCTGATTCATTTGAACATTGCCTCAAGGCCGGCCAGCGCCTTCTGCGTGACCACGACCTTTTCGTAGGACACCAGCAGCACCGGATCAATAGCGCTAACATCAGCCATCCCGACGTGCGGAATATTGCGTGCCGCCAGAAACAGGTTTTCGGTAATCTCATCGCACACGATCAGAACGTCGCTAACACCAAGCTTACCTAGAGCCGCTAACGCGAGCTTGGTCTTGGGCTCGGTCAGCTGAAAGTCTTCGACCACCAGCAACCGATCTTGGCGGACCAATTCCGAAAGGATCGAGCGCAAAGCGCTGCGATACATTTTTCGGTTAACTTTCTGCGCATAGCTACGCGGACGAGCCGCAAAAGTGCGACCACCGCCCCGCCACAACGGACTACGGGTAGTACCGGCACGTGCCCGACCAGTGCCCTTTTGCCGCCACGGTTTACGACCGCCACCGGCGACATCAGCGCGCGATTTTTGGGCTTTCGTACCACTGCGGCCAGCAGCCATGTAGGCAGTCACCACCTGATGCACAAGCGCCTCGTTAAAGGCGTTGCCAAATACTTCGTCCGACAGCGCGACGCTAGTCGCGCCACTGTTGGAAGAAATCGATTGAACTTGTAATTCCATGATTGTTATATCAGCTACGCTTTAACCGCCGGACGGACGATAACTTCGCCGCCTTTAGCGCCGGGTACCGCGCCTTTTATCAACAGCAGGTTGCGCTCAAGATCGACGCGCACCACTTCAAGATTCTGGGCCGTGCGTTGTTTGTCGCCCATGTGACCCGCCATCTTTTTGCCCTTAACAACACGACCCGGTGTCTGACATTGCCCGATCGAGCCCGGCACACGGTGCGATACCGAATTGCCGTGAGACGCATCCTGCGAGCTGAAGTTGTGACGTTTAATCGTGCCAGCGAAACCCTTTCCGATACTCGTGCCAACGACATCAACGAACTGGCCTGCGGTGAAAAAATCCACTTTCAGCTCAGAGCCGACATTCAACTCCGGCTCGTTTGCGCCACTCAGCCGGAACTCCCACAGTCCGCGGCCGGCGCCGACGCCAGCCTTCTTGAACTCTCCAGCGATCGCCCGGTTCACCCGATTCTGCGCTTTCTCCCCGCAGGTCACCTGGACCGCACTGTACCCGTCTGAGTCAGGGGTCTTAACGCGGGTTACGCGGTTAGGCTCGACTTCAACGACAGTCACCGGGGTCGAAGCGCCATCTTCGCTGAAGATTCGCGTCATACCGCATTTCCGTCCAACCAATCCAAGGCTCATGCCTGCTCTCCAAACGCCTAGTTCAACTTGATCTGGACATCGACGCCAGCGGCGAGATCCAGCTTCATCAGTGCGTCAACCGTCTTATCAGTCGGATTGACGATGTCGAGCAAACGCTTGTGAGTGCGGATCTCGTATTGATCACGTGCGTCTTTATTCACGTGGGGCGAGGTCAGAACGGTAAACCGTTCCTTCTTCGTAGGCAGTGGTATCGGGCCCTTCACTTGGGCGCCCGTCCGCTTGGCAGTTTCGACGATCTCCTTAGTCGACTGATCAATCAATCGATGGTCGAAAGCCTTAAGCCTGATTCTGATTACTTGCTGATTCATCGCGTGTTCCGATGACCTTTAAATTCTAAGTTAAAAAAAGTTAGGTCGTGCGCTTACTCGAGAATCTTGCTGACCACACCGGCGCCGACCGTGCGGCCACCTTCGCGGATGGCAAAGCGCAGTCCGTCTTCCATCGCGATCGGATTGATCAGCTTCACCGTCACCTTCACGTTGTCTCCAGGCATCACCATCTCAACGCCCTCAGGCAACGACACCGCACCCGTCACATCCGTCGTCCGGAAATAAAACTGCGGCCGGTAGTTGCTGAAAAACGGCGTGTGCCGACCACCCTCTTCTTTCGACAGCACGTAAACTTCCGCCTCAAAATGCGTATGCGGGTTCACAGAGCCTGGCTTGCACAGCACCTGACCACGTTCAACGTCTTCACGCTTCGTGCCGCGTAGCAGCACGCCAACGTTATCGCCCGCCTGGCCTTCATCGAGCAACTTGCGGAACATTTCAACGCCCGTGCACGTTGTCTTCACCGTCGCCTTGATGCCGACGATTTCCACTTCTTCGCCCACTTTGACGATGCCGCGTTCGATACGACCCGTCACCACCGTGCCACGGCCCGAGATCGAGAATACGTCTTCGATCGGCAGCAGGAACGGGCGGTCTACCGGCCGCTCAGGGATCGGAACATAGTCATCCAGCGCCTGCACCAGCTTCTCGATCGACTTCGTGCCGATGTCGCTATCATCACCCTCAACCGCCTTCAACGCGCTACCGATGATCACCGGCGTGTCATCACCCGGGAACTGGTACAAATCCAGCAGTTCGCGGATCTCGAGTTCCACCAGCTCCAGCAGCTCGGCGTCATCGACCATGTCCGCCTTGTTCAGATAGACAACGATCTTCGGCACTCCCACCTGACGGGCCAGCAGGATGTGCTCACGTGTCTGGGGCATCGGGCCATCGGCCGCGCTGCACACCAGGATTGCACCGTCCATCTGCGCCGCACCCGTGATCATGTTTTTCACGTAGTCCGCGTGGCCGGGGCAATCAACGTGCGCGTAATGCCGCGTCGCGCTCTCGTATTCAACGTGCGCCGTCGCGATCGTGATCCCACGCTCGCGTTCTTCGGGCGCGTTGTCGATTTGGTCGTACGCTTTAACGTCTCCGCCAAACTTCGCCGCCGACACCATCGTCAGCGCTGCCGTCAACGTCGTCTTACCGTGATCTACGTGACCAATGGTCCCCACATTCACATGCGGTTTTGTACGCGAAAACTTTTCCTTGGCCATGGCTCTCTTACCTCAAAAATCACGTGCGTCAGGCTGGCGTCACCTGTGTGGCCAGCGGCGAAATATGTATGGAGCCCATAACCGGATTCGAACCGGTGACCTCTTCCTTACCAAGGAAGTGCTCTACCAACTGAGCTATATGGGCCCTGGAACTACACCGGGGACCGGTCTTTTCGAAGGCCCACCCCAGATGCCCTCGCTTTGATACGTCCCTTTTCACCTCGTCTTTGGAGCGGGTGATGGGAATCGAACCCACACCATCA
>JANOXY010000356.1:0-11002 GCA_031418675.1 Pseudomonadota bacterium | reverse complement strand
CGCATCGCCATGCCCGAGATCAACATCGGGTTGTATGCCGATGTGGCCGGCAGCTGGTTCCTGGCGCGCGCGCCCGGCCGCAGCGGTCTGTTCCTGGCGTTGACCGCCGCACAGCTCGGTGCTGGTGATGCAATTTTTGCGGGTCTGGCCGACTATCAAGTGCAGCACGCACACAAGGCCGAGGTGATGGAGGCGTTGGTCAAACAGGCCTGGCATGGCGACGCGGCCCATAATCGCGGCGTTTTATCGCAGCTGTTGCAGCGGTTCACCGAGCCCCATGCCAGCCCGGGCCCGCTCCGCCAGCAGCTCGATGTCATCAACCATCTGTGCCAGCACGACGCAGCGCAGGACATCGTGCAAGCCATTACCCATTTGGCAACAAAAGATGAGTGGATGAAGCGCGCGGCCGCGACCCTTGCCGCAGGCTCGCCTACGACCGCGGTGTTGTCGGTGGCATTGCAACGGCGACTCAAACTCGCTTCTCTGGCTGAGGTGTTTCGTGCCGAACTGGTCGCGTCCCTGGTTTGTGCTGCGCAGCCGGATCTGGCCGAGGGCATACGTGCGCTCCTGATCGACAAGGACAAACAACCCCGTTGGCGGCCAGCGCAGGTTGCCGATGTCCGCGCTGAATCGATAGACGCTTATTTCACCAGCCCGTGGTCAGCCCAGGCGCATCCGCTGGCCGATCTCGCATAACAAAGGTCGCCCACTATCCACGCCGGCTTTGCATCCGGCAGCGTGCGCAAACTCAGCCTTGCGTGCGGCCGCTCGCAAGCAAGGATCCGATCCCAAGCTTACCGACTAAATGCCGTTCAAAAACTTCGACCACCCGGGTGCGCGGGCGATGCGCGGCGCGCGCGAGGCTGACATCGTGAGCCGGCATCTCAACCACGTCGCGCAACAGCAAATAACGTTTATCCAACTCACTGAATTCGGGGCTGAAGTGAAAGATCGGAAAAAACGCATCGGTCGCATCGATAAGCTGAAAGATCAATTCAGGATTATTGGTGATGTACTGCGGTTTCATCTGTGGCAAGCCGTGGTGCGCATAACGCGTGCTTAGATCCGAATGTACGGGCTCGACACTTTCCGGCTGAATTAAGGGATAGCGCAGCACGTCCAATTCAGCGGGCGCCGAGACTTGTGCAAGCGGATGGTTTTTGCGCAGTACGCAGGCGAAGTGCAGATCAGCGAGCTTGGACAAATCGAGACCGCCCCAGCGTTTGAAATAACTCGACGAGCCTATGACAACGTCGAGTTCGCCATTCAACAGCCGCGGACACAGGTTCTGCTCCGAGGCGTGGGCGGTTTCAAGCGCAACCTCGGGATGCTCGCGCACAAAAGCGATGAGCGTTGCCGTGGCCCAGTAACCGGCTGGCGCCATGCCCACCCGCAGCCGTCCGCTGATCTGGTGGGCCGGGCTGGCAAGCTCCGAGACCATGTCGTCGAATTCAGCGAGCATGCGCGTGGCGCGCCCGAGCAGCGCGTGACCGGCGTCGGTCAGCTGTATGCCGCGTGGCAGGCGGTCGAACAGACGTTGGCCCAAGGCCGTCTCCAACTCCGCCACCGAACGTGAAACGGCCGATTGGGTGAGGCCCAGGGTCTGGGCGGCGGTCGTAATGGAGCCGGTGCGCGCAACTTCGACAATGGTGCGGACGCGTTTGAGATCGAGGTGCGGGTGATGATGTCGATACATGCAAAATTCTCATGGCAATAGTCAAAATCGTCGTTTGACATCATAGCTAAACCGCTCCAGTTTGGCGCAGCACGCCACCCGTCACTGGAGGTTCTGGTATGTCGCTCCGTTCGCTCCTATGGCTGGTCGGTCTCAGCGTGGTGCTGTCTACACCACTGACCACTGCGGCGCCGTCCTTTATCGAATTCGAAAGTGGGCCGGTACGACCGCTCGCGCTGTCGCCCGACGGCAGCCGTTTGGTGGCGACCAGTACGCCGGACAATCGCCTCGAAATTTTTAATGTGACGGAAGCCGGGCTGCAGCCGGCCGCTGCCGTCAGCGTTGGCATGGAGCCGGTGGCGGTGGCGTTTCGCAGTAACACCGAAGTCTGGGTGGTCAATCACCTGTCGGACAGCGTCAGCATTGTGCGGCTGGATGGCGCGGCACCGCGTGTGATCCGTACCCTCTTACTCGGTGACGAACCGCGCGACATCGTGTTCGCCGGCGCCAGCGGCCACTTGCGCGCCTTCATTACCACCGCCCATCGCGGTCAGCGCCGAACCGATCCGGCACTCGCTGCCGTGCCGGGTGCAGGTGATCCCCGTCTGACCAAATCGCGCACGGGTCGCGCCGATGTGTGGGTGTTTGACCCCGCCAGACTCGGCGACCGCGTCGGAGGCACGCCGCTCAAAATCGTCACGCTGTTTGGCGATACACCACGCGCGCTGGCGGTGAGCGCCGATCGCAATACCGTGTATGCAGCCGTTTTCGCCTCGGGTAATCAGACCACCACCGTCAGCACCGGCGCGATCTGCCCAGGTTTCGCCAGCGGGCCGTGCAAGGTGCGCGGCGTGGACTATCCCGGTGGTCACCTGGGGCCAGCCACCAATGCCGCCGGCGCGAAGGCGCCACAGGTTGGTTTAATCGTGAAATACGATCAGGCCAGCGGCCATTTTGTTGACGAGCTCGCGCGCAACTGGGATGCCGCCGTGCGCTTCAGCTTACCCGACAAGGATGTGTTCGCCATCAGCGCCACGACCTTGGCGGAAAGCAAGGCCTACCGCCACGTTGGCACGACCTTGTTCAACATGGCGGTCCACCCCATCAGCGGTAAGTTGTTTGTTTCCAACACGGAGGCGAACAATTTGCAGCGCTTCGAAGGACCCGGTGTGTTCGGCAGCAGCACTGTGCAGGGCCATCTCGCTGAGTCGCGTGTTTCGATCATCGAGCCCAGCGCCGGCAGCGTCACGGTGCGGCGTTTGAACAAACACATCGACTACGCTGTCCTTCCTGCGCCGCTCGGCACCGCGAATCACAGTCTCGCCACACCGATGGATCTCAGCTTCAACGCCGATGGCAGCAAGCTTTATGTGGCGGCCTTTGGTTCGAGCAAGGTCGGTGTGTTTGATACGGCTGCACTCGAAGCTGACAGCTTCGATCCGACCACCGCCAGCGCGAACTACATCACCGTCAGTGGTGGCGGCCCAGCCGGTCTGGTACTCGATGAAGCACGCCAGCGGCTTTATGTCTTAACGCGCTTCGACAACGCGGTGTCAGTGATCGATGTCATCAGCGGTACGGAAACCGCTCATCTCTCCATGTTCAATCCCGAACCAGCCGCGATCGTCAATGGCCGTCCGGTGTTGTATGACGCACAGCTCACCTCGTCCAACGGCGAAGCGGCGTGCGCAAGCTGCCACCTGTTTGGCGACATGGACCAGCTGGCCTGGGATCTCGGCAATCCAGACGACGAGGTGACGGACAATGCGCTGCCGATCAAGCTCGGCCTCGGCGTGTTTGTCTCGCAGTTCCGGCTCAATATCAACGGCACCGGTGATCTGCGGTCCTTCCATCCCATGAAAGGGCCGATGACCACCCAGACCTTGCGTGGCATGGCCAATCACGGTGCCATGCACTGGCGCGGCGATCGCACCAACGGCTCGTTTGGCGCCGACACGCGCACCCGACCACCCTTCAACGCACGGCTGTCGTTCCGCAATTTTATTGGCGCTTTTGAGGGCCTGCTCGGGCGCGCTGAAACCTTGAGCGAAGCGGACATCAATCGCTTTGCCGATTTTGCGCTGGCCGTGGCCATGCCGCCCAATCCGATCCGTAATCTCGACAACAGTCTGACCCCCACCCAGGCGCGTGGTCGAAAATTCTATTTCGGTTGTGACAGCAAACTGCCGATCACTTGCAAAGGTGATGTGCCACCGGTCGGCCAAGGCCATGTGTCCGACGGTATCGCCGGGGTTAAAGATTTTGGCTTCACCTGTAACGGCTGCCACGTGCTGAAACCCGCCGCCGGCTTTTTTGGTACCGATGGCCAGCAGAGCTTCGAATTTCTTGCCCAGATCGTAAAGATCCCGCAGCTGCGCAACATGTATCAGAAAGTCGGCATGTTTGGCGCACCGGATATGGCCCTCGTTAATCCTGGCAACAACGGCAATCAAGGACCGCAAGTGCGTGGCTTCGGTTTTCTGAATGACGGGAGTACCGATACCTTGTTCCGCTTTTTCGATGCGGAAGTCTTCAATCCCGATCCCGCAGGCACCCAGGGCTTTTTCCGTGGTGATGCGCAACGCCGCGAGGTTGAAAGTTTCATGTTCGCTTTCGACAGCGATCTGCCGCCGGTGGTCGGACAACAGCTCACTCTCGGCGCCACTCGCAACGCCGCCATCAGCAAACGCCTCGCATTGTTGCTGGCGCGGGCCGCTGCACCCTATCCATCCAAGTTGCTTGGCAGCGGTGCGCGCGAATGTGATGTGGTGGCGAAAGGCGTGGTGTCCGGTGTTGAACGCGGTTGGCTTTATGAGCCAAAAACGCAGCGCTTTCGGCCCGACCGCGTGGCTGCAGCAACACGCAGCCTCGCGCAGTTGGAGAAAAACGCGGCCACACCAGGCAGTGAACTGACCTTTACCTGTGTGCCCTACGGTTCAGGGCGACGCGTGGCACTGGACCGTAATCTCGATGGTGTACTGAATGGCGATCAGTTGCCGTGATCAGCGCTTCGGCCGCCTGCGACGTGCGCGCGCAGGCTGTGCGCCACGCGCGGTGTATAGCGCTTTCATCCTCGTGGCCGGCCTGATGATGCAGGTCGCAGCCGACGAAGGGGCCGTTGCTGCGCCACCCAACGGCGCCTGGTTAGAGAGCGCCGATGGTCGCATCATCGGCAGCGTAACCGGCCATGTGTGGGCCCAGGATCAGCGTGGCACGCGGCTCGGCGCTTATGGGGTGGTCAGCACGCGCGGCTTTTTTGCCGAGGTCTTGCCAAGCGGCGAACTGGCGCAGGTTGACCGGCTGGTTTATGGCAAGCCGGGCTGCGCCGGGCCGCCGGCGATAGAAGTGGCCAGCGTTGACGGCCGGGCAGCACCGGTGCCGAGCTACGTATTTGCCTTCGGCGTAGCGGCCCAGCTCTGGCAAGTGCCGCCCACGGCACGCGCCGGCGACTTCGCGATTGCTTCACGCCTGGAGCGCGGCGACGACGGCTATCGCTGTCTAGCGGTCACGCAGCAAGCCCTGGTGTATCCACTGGCAGCCAACCGCAGCGAATTGACCGGCATTACGCGCAACTATCGCGCGCCCCTGGCCGTGCGGCCACAGACACACCACGATGCGTCTGCGATCCCGGGTTCGAATGAGCCAGCGCGGCACGAGACAGGTGCTGGTGCGGTATTCGATAACACCACGCCGCAATGCGCTGCCGGCTGTTTTTCCCCCTATCTTGGCGACGGCATCTGCGAGGCGGAATGCGCCAACAGTCTGTGTGATTTTGATGCCAACGATTGCAGCGCGGCCTTCGTCACTCGCGCTCGCCAACGGGAGGCGAGCCTGTGCGCGCCCACCTGTGAGACCACCGATCTCGGCGACGGCTTTTGCGATCTACGCTGCAATGTCGCGACCTGCGAATTCGACCATGGTGATTGCAAACCGCCCTGAGCGGTCCCGCACAGAGCAGCCCAATCAATCGACTCACAACCCAGGAGACCATCATGCGCAACAACATCGTGCTCAAATCCCCGCTCGCCCGCGCGCTGCTTGCTAGCGCCGTGATCAGCGTCGCGTTCGACAGCCACGCGGCCTGCAGCCAAGCGGCTGCCACGGGTACCTGGATGGTGAGCGGCATATCAACCGTGACTTACGATGCAGCCAAACAGGCGGAAGCCTCCTTCACGACTTTCTGTAAGTTGAAAGTCAACAGCGCCGGGGTTTTTACCCAGGCCAGTTCGAGTTGCCAGACTTCCATTGGCGCGGCCGGTGTATCGGGCAAGATGGTGGTGGGCAAAACCTGTCAGGTGAAAGCGTTTCCGATGAAGGGATACGCACCGTATGGTCTTGAGCTGTACACCTTCACGGTCGATTACATGTCTATCGATCGCGGCAAAAACAGCTTCCACGCAACCGGTAACAAGGGCTCGGCCGAGACTGGCTTGGCGCAATTCATCTGGGTCGGAAACAAGCTTTGAGCAAGGCGCTGGTCGTGGACGGACATGGGCTCGCCGGGCGGCCGCCATACTGAGCGTCGTGCGCCGGGTCTAAGCTCGCTTGTGCAGGCCAGTGCGTGACGGTTCTAATCCCGACACCGTCACCCCCGGAGCATTACCATGGCCTATGAACTGATCGAACTCGATCTCCCGCGTCCTAAAGTCCGCCGCATCACGCTCAATCGACCCACCAAGCGCAACCCGCTATCGAATGCCTTGCGCACGGAACTATTCGACGCCCTGGAGATCGCCGATCGCGATGAAGGTATCGCGGTGATCGTGATCCGTGGTGCCGGTTCAAGCTTCTGCGCCGGCTACGATCTGAAAAGCAATGTTGCCGAAGGTCAGCCATGGCACACCGCCGGCGGCTTAGGCAACTGGCCACGGCATGTGGTTGAAGGTTGTTTTCGCATGTGGGACCTGGCCACACCAGTAATCGCGCAGGTGCATGGTTATTGTCTCGCCGGTGGCACCGAACTCGCGACCGGATGTGATCTGGTCTATGTCGCCGAAGATGCCCAGATCGGTTATCCGGTGGTGCGCTCCATGAGCCCGCCGGATAATCAGTTTTATCCCTGGATAGTCGGCATGCGCCGCGCCATGGAAATGATGCTGACCGGCGATTCCATCAGTGGCATCGAGGCCGTCGAATGTGGTTTTGCCAACCGTGCGTTTGCCGCCGCTGAGCTGGAAGACGCAGTGCTCAACATCGCCGAGCGGGTAGCGCGGGTACCAGCCGATATTCAGCAGATCAATAAACGCGCGGTGCACAGACAAATGGAAGCCATGGGGCTGCGCGCCGGCATTCGGGCCGGCACCGAGCTGCAACAAATGGGCATGATGACCCAGTCTACGCAAGCCCATATGCAGGAGTTGCGTGCCGATCTGACCGCAGCGCTATCCAAACGTGATCAGGCGTTTGGCGACTATCGCACCAAGGGCAAGGAGTGAGGCGCCCTTAAGCTGCGCGCCCCTGGCGGCCGCTAAGGACAGTGAACGCGCAGCCGTGGTAGCAGGCGCGAACTACCGGGAAGGATCACCACCATGAGCGATAAAGACGACTTGCGCCTGCTGATCGCGGGCGGCTTCCCTTTGATCACCATCGCGACCTGCGAAGAGCCGCGCGTGATCGAACTGCTGCGCGCGCTGGCCGAGCGGCTCAATGTCGCTATGTCATGCTGGAGTGTGACCGACGGGCTGGTGGCCATCACCGGCAACGAGTTTTTCAGCGCCGATCAATTACGCTTGGTTGACGACAATGCGCCCGCCAACCCAGCCAAGGGTTCGCGTGAGCCGGAAGCGGCGCTGCGTGCAATCCGCGGTTCGCGTCAGCCGGGTCTGGTGGTGATGCTCGACTTCCATCCTTATTTTGATGAGCCCCTGCATGTGCGCCTGATCAAAGAGATCGCGCAGGATTATGAAGCCCGCCACCAGAAACTGATTTTTGTCAGCCATGCGCTTGCGCTACCCGATGAGTTGAAATCGTTCACGGCGGCTTTTGATATGGCCTTGCCCAGCAGCATCGAGCTTGGGCGTCTGGTGGCCGAAGAGGCAGAGTTGTGGGCGCTGCGCGGTGAGAAGACCCGGCTCCGGGCCGACAAAAATACCGTGACCGCCTTGATCAATCATCTCGGTGGCCTGACTCGCACCGAGGCCCGGCGTCTGGTGCGCAATGCCATCCGCGATGATGGTGCGATCACCAGCAACGATGTCGAGGCCGTCGCCGCAGCACGTTATGCACTGCTTGGTGGCGAGGGCTTGTTATCGTTTGAATTTGATACCGCCGGCCTCGACGACATCGGCGGTCTGCAACGCTTGAAGGACTGGCTGGCTGATCGCCAGCCCGCTTTTCTCAACCACCAGGCGCAGGACAGACCACGCGGCCTGATGCTGCTCGGTGTGCAAGGCGGTGGTAAGAGCCTCGCGGCCAAAGCCGTGGCCGGCGCCTGGAATGTGCCCCTGTTGCGGCTGGACTTCGGCGTGCTCTACAACAAGTTTTTTGGTGAGACCGAGCGCAATATCCGCGAGGCTTTGGCCACCGCAGCGGTAATGGCGCCCTGTGTGTTGTGGTGTGACGAAATAGAAAAGGGCATTGCGACCGGTGACAATGACAACGGTACGTCCAAACGCGTGCTCGGTACTTTGTTGACCTGGATGGCCGAGAATGACAAAGCCGTGTTCATGGTTGCGACCGCTAACAACATCGCAGCCTTGCCCCCTGAGTTGATGCGTAAAGGTCGCCTCGACGAGATCTTTTTTGTCGATCTGCCCAACAAGGCTGCGCGGCGCGACATCTTCGCCATCCATCTGACGCGACGCGGGCTCAAGCCCGCGGACTTTGATATCGATCAGTTGGCGGCGCTGAGCGAAGGATTCTCCGGCGCCGAGATCGAACAGGCCGTGGTCGCGGCGCGTTATGCTGCGCAGGCGCGCGAGGCGGTGGTGGACAACGCTTTGTTGTGTGCACAACTGGCCGCTACTCAACCGCTGTCGAACGTCATGGCAGAACAGGTGGCAGCGCTGCGCAGCTGGGCGCTGGGGCGCACCGTCGCCGCCGATTGAGCCTCCCCGAATGGGGAGCGAACTGCGCCGCCTGCGTGTTGGGTGCATCATCGCAATCTCGTGATGGCGGCAAGCCAGGCGACGCTGCTCGATTTCACCCTGCAGGGCGGATATCCTGCCCCGATGTGCGCGCTGCTCGCGGGAGTGGCGTCGCCCCAGCAACAGACATTCGCGGCTGCCCACCACGCGCCGATGCGTTCATCAAACGTCAGCAGCTAGGCAGTCGGCAGCGCTTTCAGACCCATTACAAGGAGCACACACCATGGCGCAATCACGCTTGAGATTCGGAGCATTCATTCCGCCCCACACGCCACCGGACGAAAACCCGATCCTCGCGCTCGAGCACGACATGGACTTGGTCGAGTGGCTGGACAAACTCAATTACGACGAAGCCTGGATAGGTGAACACCATTCGGGCGGTTGGGAAATCGTTGCAAGCCCGGAACTGTTCATCGCGGCCGCCGCGCAACGCACACGCAGTATTCGCCTCGGCACCGGCGTGGCCTCGCTGCCCTATCACCACCCTTACATCCTCGCCGATCGCATTCGTCAGCTTGATTACATGACCCGCGGCCGCGCCATGTTTGGTGTGGGTCCGGGTTCCTTGCCGGCCGATGCTTACATGCAGGCGATCCCGACACCGCGGGTGCGCGATCGCATGGAAGAAGCGATTGAGCCATTGGTGCGATTGCTGAACGGCGAGACCGTCAACTGCAAAACCGACTGGTTCGAATTAAAAAATGCCTCCTTGCAGTTTTTGCCCTACAGCGCCAACGGCATCGAGATGGCGGTGGCCAATCAGGTGTCACCCACCGGTGCACGCGCGGCGGGCAAATTTGGTTTGAGCCTGCTGTCCATCGGCGCAACTTCGGCCGGTGCGTTTAATGCGCTGGGCGCGAACTGGGACATTGCGGTGGAAACTGCCACCGAGCACGGTCACACCATGAACCGCGCGAACTGGCGTCTGGTGGGCCCGGTGCACGTGGCCGAGACCCGCGATAAAGCCCGCGCCAATTGCCGTTACGGTCTGGCGCGCTGGGTCGACTATATGTCCAAGGTTGCGGCTTTGCCCTTGGGCACTCCGGCCGGTGTTGATCCGGTGGACTACATGATCGACACCGGTTTTGCGGTCATCGGCACGCCCGATGATTACATCGCCCAGGTCGAACGTCTGAGCGCGCAATCCGGTGGCTTTGGTGCTTTCCTGCACCTCGACCACCATTGGGCGGACTGGGCCGAAACCAAGCGCTCCTACGAGCTTATCGCGCGTTATGCGATCCCCAAGATCAACAAGCTGAACGTCAATCGCCAGGCCTCGGAAGACTGGCTGCGTGACAACAACGACGTGTTCCGCGGTGAGTTGACCGCGGCGGTTGGCGCCAAGATCGCAGAACACGCGGCGAGCAAGGGCGTCGACAAGTTGTCGCCCGATTATCTGAAGCTTTTCAACGCCAGCCAGAAGGCGAGCTGAAATTAGCGCACACCGTCTCGCCCCCTAGGGGCGCGACGGTGGCGTCTGCCCCGATATCCCCGGTCAATTCGGCGACCGCGCACCAGCGGCGCCGATCCTCGCGCAGCGCAGGTTCAGCCGCTGCCGCCCGTCAACATTGCTTCCGTGCTCAACATCGCCCGCCTTAAAGCTGCATTGACTGTGTGCCGCTATTTCCATCACTGCCGGCAAGTTGCGCCCTGAGAAGCGCCAACGCGGCCACCGTCACGTCGTCCAAATTTATGCGGAGTATCTAGCGATGAAGTCCAAGCAGAGTGGCTTTACCTTGGTGGAAATGATCGGTGTGCTGGCCATCATCGGCATTCTTGCCGCCGTGGCGACGCCGCGCATTTTTGATGCGATACGGGAATCGCGCATTAGCGCCTTTGTCGAGGATGTTTCGACCATACGCAGCGCGGTAACGTCCTATTACAAAGACACCGGACTGTTCCCGGTGCACAACGCCCTGTCGGCCAATGCCAATCAGCACCAGCTGCTACGTCAGGGTACGGCTGTGCCCGGTTGGAAAGGGCCCTACATGGGCCAGGAACTGGTCAATCAGTTCAGGCTCGGCAGCAATTTCCTGGTCACCACCGGCACCGCGGCCGCCAACCAGTTTGACTTCGATGGTAACGGCACGGCCGATACCACCGGTGTGTCATCTTTCATCCAGGTGGATGGCCTGACCGCCGATCAGGCGATGCGGGTCAGCGATGCGCTGGACAAGGATGGTGCTACGACGGCCGGTGCCGCTGCCTGGTTTGCGCGCGGTCGTGTCAAGACCAGCACCGG
>JANOXY010000355.1:0-4555 GCA_031418675.1 Pseudomonadota bacterium | reverse complement strand
CGCGGCGTCGACAAGGTCGCGCGCATTCCGATCATGGTCGAGCCCACCATCGGCGCGCTGCCGCGCAAACCACCCTGGTTGCGGGCACGGGCGCCAACCGACCCGCGCGTACAGGCATTAAAAGCGCTATTGCGCGCGGAGGGCCTGCACACGGTGTGCGAAGAGGCATCCTGTCCCAACCTCGGCGAGTGTTTTGCCCACGGTACAGCGACCTTCATGATCATGGGTGCGCTGTGCACGCGGCGCTGCCCGTTCTGCGACGTCGCCCATGGACGGCCGCAACCCTTGGACCTTGCCGAACCTGAGCACCTTGCCAATGCGGTTGAACGCATGAGGCTCAAATACGTGGTAATCACGTCGGTCGACCGCGATGATTTGCGCGACGGTGGAGCGGCCCATTTTGCCGCCTGCATCGCAGCGGTGAGAGCCCGCACGCCGAGCACCCGTATCGAGATCCTGGTGCCGGATTTTCGCGGTCGCATGGACGTCGCACTGGAGATTCTGCAGCGTACGCCGCCGGATGTTTTTAATCACAATCTCGAATCGGTGCCGCGTCTGTACTTGAAGGTCAGGCCCGGTTCGGATTACGCCTGGTCCTTGGAACTCATGCGGCGCTATAAAGAAGCCGTGCCTGGGGTGCCGACCAAGTCGGGTCTCATGCTGGGTTTAGGCGAGACCCTGGATGAAGTGCGTGCGGTCATGCGCGATATGCGCGAACACCGGGTGGAAATGCTGACCTTGGGGCAGTACCTGCAGCCTAGCCGGGCCCATTTGCCAGTCGAGCGTTTTGTCACGCCGGCCGAGTTCGATGAACTGAAGGTTTATGGCGACAGCCTCGGTTTCAGCAATGTTGCCAGCGCGCCCCTGGTGCGTTCGTCTTATCACGCCGATCTGCAGGCCAGTGGTCACGCGGCCAGCTGAGCGCCGGCGCACGGGATGTCATTCGGCGCGACGCTTTATTATCTAATCAAGGTCTTCGTGCTACCGCCAGGTTTGCTGGTGGCGCTAGGTGTCGCGGGCGGATTGATCTACCCGCGCCACCGCGGCCTCGGCCGTGGCCTGTTGATCGTTACACTCTTGCTCACCTGGCTGTTGTCCATGCCGTTATTTGCGGCCTGGGCCGCGCGCCCCTTTGAGACACACGCGCCGCTGACCGCACCAGCCGTAGATACCGCGCGCGGCGATGCCATTGTGGTATTGGGCGGTGGTGCCTATCGAGATGCGCCGGAATACGGCGGCGCCGACAACGTGCGGCCGCTGACCCTCGAGCGCCTGCGCTACGGCGCCCATTTGCAGCGCCTCACCCATCTGCCTCTGGTTGTCAGCGGTGGTTATGCACCACACATGGCCAGCAGCGAAGCGCAGCTGATGAAACGCGCACTCGAAGAAGATTTTGGTGTGCCGGTGGCGGCGCTGGAAGACCGCAGCAACAATACTGCGCAGAACGCGCGCCTGAGTCGCGCCGCTTTTTCCTATCGGACGATAGTGCTCGTCACCCATGCCATGCACATGCAACGCGCCAAACGGCAGTTCGAGCAGGCGGGTTTCGTCGTCGTGCCAGCCCCTTTAGGCTACGTGAGTACGCATTCCCTTGACTATGTGCTCAGCGATTTCCTGCCTAGCCTGCAAGGTTTGATGAATAGCCACTATGTGATCTACGAAGCGGCGGGCGCCTTGTGGTATCGCTATGTCTACGATTGAGCTGACGATGTCTCGTCGTCGGTGCCTAGTTCGCGTGTGATCACCGTGCTGTCGAAGCGGCCGCGCGCGAGGCGTGTGGTTAGCGTTGCGCCCAGCGCAACAGCGACGGTATCGCGTAATACCTGACCCTGAGCATCGGTGACGATGGCATAACCGCGCTCCAGCGTGGCGCCAGGACCTAGGGCGCGCAGCAGCTGTTGGCAGCGCGTGAGGCGCGCATCGCGTTGTTCAAGCATGCGGCGCATCGCGGCATTGAGCCGATGTTGCGCATGATCAAGTGCGCGCTGATGAGCGGCGAGGCGATGATGGGGCGCCTGGCTGGTGACGCGCGCCTCCAGCGTGCGCAACTGACTGCGCTTCAAGGCCAACTGGGTCGTGAGCGCAGTGGGTAAGCGCACCAGCAACTCGTCGAGGCGCTGGAAATGTAGTTCCAGTCGCCGACGTGGCGAGATCAGGCGGCGCTGTAGTTGCACCAGTTCGCGACCTTGGGCTTTTAAGATCTGCAGCATGGTCTGCACCAGGCGCTGACGTGACTGCTGCAGGCGCGACTCAATGTCGAGCATGTCGGGTGAGACCAATTCGGCCGCAGCTGAAGGTGTGGCTGCGCGCAAGTCAGCGACCATATCGGCAATGGTGAAATCCACCTCGTGCCCCACCGCGCTCACCACCGGGATCAGCGACGCGTGAATGGCGCGTGCGACGATTTCTTCGTTGAACGACCATAAGTCTTCCAGCGAGCCGCCGCCGCGACCAACGATCAATACATCGCATTCAGCGCGCCGATTGGCGCGCGCGATCGCAGCAACAATCTCGCCCGCGGCGCCTTCACCCTGCACCGAGGTGGGATAGATGATGACCGGCAAGGCCGGGCAGCGCCGTCGCAAGACGGTGATGATGTCGCGCACCGCCGCACCGCTGGCCGAAGTCACGACGCCGATGGCGCGCGGCCAGCGCGGCAGGGTGCGTTTGCGCGCCGGATCAAACAGACCTTCTTCGAAGAGCTTGCGCTTCAATTGTTCAAAGCGCAGGCGCAACAGCCCTTCACCGGCGGCTTCCAGGGACTCCACAATGAGCTGATAGTCACCCCGTGGGGTATAGAGGCTGACCCGTCCGTAGGCGATCACTTTCAGGCCATCGCGTGCTTCGAATGTGACTGCCCGATTGCGCGTACGGAACATCGCACAGCGGATCTGGGCGCCCGCATCCTTGAGAGAAAAATAGACATGACCCGAAGCCGGTCGTGCCAGATTGGAGACCTCGCCCTCGACCCAGACATTGCCGAGCTCGCTCTCGAGCAGCTGGCGCGCGGTCTCGTTCAGGCGCGAAACGCTGTATAGATCGCGGCCATCGCCGTCGGCTTCGCGTGGTGCACCGATTCTCGTCCCTGCGCTGCGTCGTTTACCGTTAATGACCGAGCCCCTATAATCCCCGCCTGCATTTTACGGGATGAACCCCTCTCATGCGCGTTGTCGGCGACGGCCTCACTTTCGACGATGTCCTGTTGATACCTGATTATTCGGACATCCTTCCGCGCGAAGTCGAGCTCAAGACCCAGCTGACCCGCGACATTGAACTGCAAATACCCCTGTTGTCGGCCGCCATGGATACGGTCACCGAATCGCGGCTGGCGATTGCCCTGGCCCAGGAAGGTGGCATCGGTATCATCCATAAGAACATGACTCCGCAGGAGCAGGCAGCTCAAGTGCGGCGGGTGAAAAAATTCGAAAGCGGCGTTATCCGTGATCCGATCACGGTCAGCCCCGATGTCAGCATCGGCGAAGTGTTGGCCCTGACCCGCGCTTCGGGCATCTCCGGCGTGCCAGTGGTGGATAAAGACCGGGTGGTGGGCATCGTCACCAGCCGCGACCTGCGCTTCGAAAAGCGTTTCGATATTCCGGTCACCGCCATCATGACACCCCGTGAGCGCCTGGTTACAGTCGGCGAAAACGCGTCCAAAGACGAAGTCATCGCATTACTGCATCAGCACCGCATCGAAAAGTTGCTGGTGGTGAACGAGCGCTTCGAGTTGCGCGGCATGATCACCGTGAAAGACATCCAGAAGGCCGAGCAATACCCCAACGCCTGCAAGGACTCTCAGGAACGTCTGCGCGTTGGCGCAGCGGTGGGCGTTGGTGCGGGCACCCATGAACGGGTCGCGGCGTTGGTCGAAGCGGGCGTTGATGTGCTGGTCGTCGATACCGCCCATGGCCACTCCCGCGGCGTGATCGAGATGGTGCGCTGGATCAAGCAGCAGTACCCGGCCGCCCAGGTGCGGCGGGTCTAGAAGGTTGTAGGCGGTGTCATTCGCGACCCGATCACCGTCAGCCCCGAGGTCAGCATCGGCGAAGTGTTGGCCTTAACACGCGCTTCGGGCATTTCCGGTGTGCCGGTGGTGGACAAAGATCGAGTGGTGGGTATCGTTACCAGCCGCGACCTGCGGTTTGAGAAGCGCTTCGACATTCCCATCACCGCCATCATGACACCCCGTGAGCGCCTGGTGACGGTCGGCGAGAACGCATCCAAAGACGAAGTCATAGCGCTGCTCCATCAGCACCGTATCGAAAAGCTGCTGGTGGTGAACGAGAAATTCGAACTGCGCGGCATGATCACGGTGAAGGACATCCAGAAAGCCGAGCAATACCCCAACGCCTGCAAGGATTCCCAGGAACGCCTGCGGGTCGGCGCGGCGGTTGGCACCGGTGCTGGCACCCATGAGCGGGTCGCGGCCCTGGTCGAGGCCGGTGTTGACGTGCTGGTGGTCGATACCGCGCACGGCCATTCGCGTGGCGTGCTCGACATGGTGCGCTGGATCAAGCAGCACTATCCCCAAGCCCAAATCATCGGCGGCAATATC
>JANOXY010000354.1:0-5505 GCA_031418675.1 Pseudomonadota bacterium | reverse complement strand
TCGAGTTCGGTGCGCTGGACCAAAGCATTACCCTGTATCGCGATGGTCAGCCCTTGTTGTTGGAACGTCTGCGCCCGCCAACTGGTCAGGCGCTGCGGGCAGGCGGTGCGGGTTTGCGCGGCCACGCGGCCTGCGCCACGTGGCTGGCTACCGGCGCGAACACTACCGAGCTTGATGCAGCGCGCGACATTTTGAGTACGCTGTACCGCGGTGTGGCCAGTGCCACACTGCTCGACGACTTGCTGGTGTGTCGTTTGTTCGCAGCCCAGACAGCGCCGTTGCGCGCCTTGTGCGAACGCCTCTGGCAAGGATTGCGCCCTGCCCTGCTGGCACGTGAGGCCCATGCGCCGCGCATCTGGTCAACTTGAACTTCTACGGACATCCGTTATGGATCTACTGCCCCGCGAACGCGACAAACTCCTGCTCTTCACCGCCGCGCTGCTCGCCGAACGGCGACGTGCACGTGGTGTGAAACTGAACTACCCGGAAGCCGTGGCCTTGATCAGTGCCGCCATCCTCGAAGGGGCCCGCGATGGTCGCACCGTGGCTGAGCTGATGGCGCTCGGCCGCACCGTACTCACCGCCGAGGATGTCATGGACGGTGTGCCCTCCATGATTCACGACGTGCAGGTCGAAGCGACCTTCCCCGACGGCACCAAGCTGGTGACCGTCCATGACCCCATCGTCTGAAACCCTGCCTGCGGAGTGCCGCACCATGTCCACTGAAGAAATCATTCCAGGCGAAATTCTGCCCGCCGCCGGTGATATTGAATTGAATGTCGGGCGCGCCACACTGGACATCGAAGTGGCAAACATCGGCGACCGCCCGATTCAAGTGGGCTCGCACTACCATTTTTTTGAGACCAATCCGGCGCTGGTTTTTGCCCGTGACAGTACACGCGGCTATCGGCTCAACATCGCGGCCGGCACCGCCGTGCGCTTTGAACCCGGCCAGAGTCGTGCGGTGCAGCTGGTGGCCTATGCCGGTGAGCGCAAGGTTTATGGTTTCCAGGGTGCGGTGATGGGCGCCTTGGAGGACAAGCCATGAGTCGTTTGTCCCATCGAGCCTATAGCGAACTGTATGGCCCCACCACCGGCGATCGCGTGCGCCTGGCCGATACCGCACTCATCATCGAAGTTGAACGGGACCACACCATTTACGGTGAGGAAGTGACGTTCGGCGGTGGCAAGGTCATACGCGATGGCATGGGTCAGAGCCAGCATGACAACCGGCTCGCAGTTGATCTGGTGATCACCAATGCCTTGATCATCGATTACTGGGGTATCGTCAAAGCCGACATCGGTGTGCGCCACGGGCGTATTGCCGCGATCGGCAAGGCTGGTAATCCCGACGTGCAGCCCGGTGTCGACATCATCATCGGTCCGGGCACGGAAGTGATTGCGGCGGAAGGTCAGCTGGTGACACCCGGCGCCATCGACAGCCACATTCACTTCATCTGTCCGCAGCAGGTTGAAGAGGCCTTGATGTCCGGCGTCACGACCATGCTCGGTGGTGGCACCGGCCCCGCCACCGGCACCAATGCCACCACCTGCACACCGGGGCCCTGGTATATGGCGCGCATGCTGCAAGCCGCCGAAGGTTTGCCCATCAATCTCGGCTTCCTGGGTAAGGGCAATGCCAGTCTGCCCGGCGCGCTGGTTGATCAGATTGTGGCCGGCGCCATCGGCCTTAAATTACACGAGGACTGGGGCACCACACCGGCAGCCATCGACAATTGTCTGGCGGTTGCCGATGACCACGACGTGCAGGTCGCGATCCATACCGACACCTTGAACGAATCGGGTTTTGTCGAGCATACGGTCGCCGCGTTCAAGGGCCGCGCCATCCACACCTATCACACGGAAGGCGCAGGTGGTGGCCACGCGCCCGACATCATCAAGGTCTGCGCTGAGCCCAATGTGCTGCCGTCGAGCACCAACCCCACACGCCCTTACACCATCAATACCATCGACGAACAGCTCGACCTGCTGCTGGTCTGCCATCACCTCTCGCCGTCGATTGCCGAAGATGTGGCCTTCGCGGAGTCGCGCATTCGTCGTGAGACCATCGCCGCTGAAGACATCCTGCATGACCTCGGCGCGTTTTCGATGATCTCCTCGGACTCACAAGCCATGGGTCGGGTTGGCGAAGTGGTGACACGCACCTGGCAGACCGCGCACAAGATGAAGGTTCAGCGCGGGCCCATGGGCGGCGACCCACTGCACCATGACAACGGCCGCGTGAAACGCTACATCGCCAAGATTTGCATCAACCCCGCCATCACCCATGGCATTGCCCACGAAGTTGGCAGCATAACGGTGGGCAAACTGGCCGACATCGTGTTGTGGAAGCCAGCCTTCTTCGGCGCCAAGCCCAGTCTCATCATCAAAGGCGGCATGATCGTCGCGGCACCCATGGGCGATGCCAACGCCTCTATCCCGACACCGCAGCCCGTGCATTTTCGCCCGATGTTTGCTGCTTATGGCGGTGCGCTCGCCGCCACCTCCATAACCTTCATCTCCCAGGCCGCAGCGGCCGCCGCTGTACCGGCCCAACTTGGACTGCGGCGACTCATCGGCGTGGTGGCCAACACCCGCACCATCGGCAAAGCCGACATGGTCTTGAACGACGCGCGCCCGCACATGGAGGTGGATGCCCAGAGCTACGAGGTACGCGCCGATGGTGAACTGCTGACCTGCGAGCCCGCCACGGTGTTGCCCCTTGCGCAACGTTATTTTTTGTTTTGATTCGAGATGGCCACCATGCAAAAGCTCATAGAAAAATTCAGTGCCCCAGCCATCCATTGTCAGGACTCCCTGACCCTGGTTTTTGATCAACGACAGAAGAGCCGACAGCGCGTGACCCTCGATAGCGGGCGCGAAGCAGCGCTGGTATTGCCGCCCGGCACCATCCTGCGCGACGGCGATCTGCTGCGCGCCGACGATCAATCGGTGGTCCGAGTGCAGGCCGCGTCCGAGCCTGTCACCACCGCGCGGACCGCCGATCCATTGCGCTTGGCGCGCGCCTGTTACCACCTCGGCAATCGTCATGTCGCCATCGCGATTGGCGCGGGTTGGGTGCGCTGCCTGCATGACCACGTGCTGGCCGACATGCTGGTGCAGATGGGTTTGACGGTGACAGAAGAATGCGTGGTATTTGAGCCGGAGAGTGGCGCTTATGCAGCCACCACCTTCAGTACTCACCACGGGCACGCCCATTGAACGAGACCTCCGCCTTGATGCGCTGCCTGCAACTCGCCAGTCCCAGTTTGCCGATCGGGGCCTATGCCTATTCCCAGGGCCTGGAAACGGCGGTAGAGCTGGGCTGGGTAAACAGCGCTGCTGACCTCGAGGTATGGCTGCGGGATCAGGTCGCCCAGAGCATTGTGTATGTCGATCTGCCCGTGCTGGCGCGCCTGTATGACGCCGTTGTCGCCCACGACGAAGCGGCATATACGCGCTGGAGTGCACAACTCATCGCCATGCGCGAGACCCGCGAGCTGCGTGCCGACGACCGCGACCGGGGGCTCGCTCTGGCCAGGCTGCTGCGTGATCTCGGCGTCACACACTTGAGCCTGCCCGCGGCACACAAGCTGCCGTTTGCTGCCGCTTTTGCCTGCGCGGCCGTGCACTGGCAGATACCTCGAACAGCCTGCGCTGAGGCCTATGGGTGGACGTGGCTGGAAGGCCAGGTGCTGGCCGGCGTGAAGTTGATTCCGCTGGGCCAAGTGGCGGGACAGCGTCTGTTGTGCACGCTGGCTGAGCCCCTGGCAGAGGCGGTGCGTGTCGCCTTGACCGTGGGTGACGATGACCTGGGCCCATGTCTGCCCGCGCTCGCCTTGGCTAGCGCACTCCATGAAACCCAATACACGCGTTTGTTTCGCTCTTAAGACGGGCGCGCGCACTTCACTGTGAACCACGAGGACGTTGTTATGTTGCAGACCCTGCCAGGCCACAAATCGGTGCTGCGCGTAGGCATAGGCGGGCCGGTCGGTTCGGGCAAAACCGCGCTCATGGATGCCCTGTGCAAACGGCTGCGTGATCACTACCAGATTGCCGCCGTCACCAATGACATCTACACCCGCGAAGACGCCGAGTTTCTGATCCGCAGCCAAGCCCTGACGGCCGACCGCATCGTGGGGGTTGAAACCGGTGGCTGTCCGCACACTGCCATCCGCGAAGACGCGTCTATGAACCTCGCTGCAATCGACGACCTGTGCGCACGCTTTCCTGATCTGGACCTGGTGCTGGTCGAGAGCGGTGGTGACAATCTGGCCGCGACCTTCAGCCCGGAACTGGCTGATCTCACTATCTACGTCATCGACGTCGCCGAGGGCGAAAAGATCCCACGCAAAGGTGGACCAGGGATTACGCGTTCGGATCTGTTGGTCATCAACAAGATTGACCTGGCGCCCTATGTCGGCGCCTCGCTGGCGGTCATGGAGAGTGACACCCAACGCATGCGTGGTGCGCGACCTTATGTGTTTACCAATTTGCGCGCCGGTGATGGTGTGGAGACCATCGCTCAGTTTGTGATTCGTGAGGGGATCCTGAATTGAATGCCATTGATAAAATCGCGCGCCGCGTGGCGCTGTGGCTAGCCGTTTGGGCGCTGAGCAGCATGTTCGGCTGCGCCGAAGTGACCTTCAAACGCGGTGCCGGCCCCGATGCGATGCAAGCGACTGAACAATCCTGCCGCGAAAAAACCACCGACGTCGACGCCTACGCCGGCTGTTTGCGTGCGGCTGGTTACACTTACGCAAAACCAAGCGATAGCGCTGCATTATTTGGCGACCAAGCGCAGCAGGCGGCGGCAAACGAAAGTGATGCCGTCATGCCCGATGCCACGGTGACAGAAGAAACACCGGCCCCGGTCGCTGCCGCTGGCGTCGCAGATGATTCAATCATCACGGCGCCCACCGTCAGCGTAGAACCCGCAGAGCGAGCCGGCGAATCGTTGCCACAGACGACTAAACCCAAGGCCAGAATAAATCGCGATCCGCTGGCTGAAGTAACCGTCGCCAGCTGGTGGAAGCTGGGTGGCACCGCCGGTGGGCTGGAAGCCGATCAGGGGGTGTGCGCAAACACCTTGGGCAATGCCCACCGTGTCGCGCCCAATGCCAAAGTGGTGACAATCGGCATGTTGCGTTGCCTGAAGGATAAAGGCTGGTTCGCGGTAGGCCGTTGATGCTCGTTCGTCCGAATTCATTCGGACATCTTCCCGTAGGTCCGAATTTATTCGGACATTCATGCCAGAGACGTAGAGCTTCAGTGCGGACGTGAGTGTGCGAATAAATTCGCACCTACAGGGCCATCTATCGGCCGGCCCGAATTAATTCGGACGGGCCTATAGTTGGCCCTCTACTCAGCCCTGCAAGGCCTTCAACACGCTATCCAGACTCTGCTTCGCGTCACCGAACAGCATGCGCGTGTTGTCTTTGAAGAACAGCGGATTATCGACACCGGCATAACCACTCGCCATGCTGCGCTTCATGACGATGGCGG
>JANOXY010000353.1:0-6497 GCA_031418675.1 Pseudomonadota bacterium | reverse complement strand
GTAATTACAACGTGTCGCTGACCAAGGACTTTCTGCGCAGCCGCTTAATGAATTTCTGTGCCACTGCGCGGCTGGCGAAAAAGCGCAGCGGTACCAAGGCTGCTGGCCGCAAACAGAACATCGACAGCCTGACGGTGGCTTCTGGCGAGTTCAACTTTGATTCCGTCGATGCGCGCTTTGGTGGTTTGAACACCGCCAATCTGGAAATCTCGCACGGTTTTAATGACTTTCTCGGCGCGATGGGCAAAAGCCCGGCATTTGTTCCACCCACGCGCCAGGGTGGCAATGGCAAGTTTGCCCAGGGCGATTTCAACAAGGTCCAGCTGCGTTTGTCGCGCTTTCAGGCGCTGACACCGTTCTGGGACAAGCTCAAAGACCACAACCTGCTGTTTACCAGCGAAATCATGTGGTCGCCGGATCTGCTCGTGCCGCTCGAACAATACGACGTTGGTGGACCGGACAATGTGCGCGCTTATCGGTCAACGGAAAAACTCTTCGATCGGGCGGTGTTCGGCTCGGTGGAATGGATCATCAACGCGCCCTTTGTTGCCGATGTGCCGGCCTTTGGCAATCGTACCTGGGGTGAAATTATTCAGTTTTCGATGTTCTACGACGTCGCGTCGGGTTACCTGAACAGCGCCTTGGCGCCGACCGAGCGCAAAGCCGAGAACTACAATTCGGTCGGGGTTGCGTTCTCGTTTAATAATCCCAAGGTGTTTTCCAGCAAGCTCACCATTGCGGTGCCGGTTGGCAGTGGCCCCCGACCCGAAGAAATGGGCTGGGAGCCGAAGTACTGGCTGGATGTCAATGTGTTCTTCTGAGTAGAACGTGACTGGTCAGGCGCCCGCGGCTCGAATCCCGAGCGCAGATCGAAATCAGATGCGCAAAACCAGCACACTGGAAATCGCGCAGATGCGGGAATATGTAACGGTTGTGACGGCGGCGGCTGCGCACAATGTCGGACCTTACGATATTCGGCACCAGGTCGGCCTATGCCGGCATGAGCAGATTCATAACATGGCCCTTACACCTACATGGGCCACGGACATTCGTCGACGAATGCCGGGGCAGGAGCGATCGCATGAACATGCGTAATCACATGGTCGAAACCGACACCGGCGCGGCGAACTTGCCCTTTCGTCAAAAGCCTTTGGTGCGCTCGATTCAACGTGCGCTGATACCGGGGCTGCTGCTTGGGTTGGCCAGTGGCCCGCTGGTTGCCGCACCCAAGGGCGGCCAGGTGCGCGCCGGCAGCGCGACCATCGGCCACAATGACGCCCGCGGCGTGACGACCATCAAACAGACCAGTCAACGCACCGCCATCGACTGGCGCAGTTTTGATGTGGGCCCCCGCGAGCAAGTGCGCTTCAAGCAGCCCAATGCCAAGGCGACCGCGCTCAATCGCATCTTTGATCAGAAGCCCAGCGAGATCTTCGGCAAGGTCAAGGCCAATGGTCGGGTTGTGCTGATGAATCCCAATGGGGTGTTTTTCCGGCCCGGCGCGGAAGTTAATGTCGGCGGCTTGATCGCCGGCGCGATGCACGTCGGTGTCGACGAATTCATGAGCGGTCGATATCAGCTCAGGGGGCAAGCGGGTAGCGACGGTCGCGTTGTCAATCAGGGCACGATTACTGCCGCGCCTGGTGGTGAGGTTGCCCTGCTCGGTAAATCCGTCGCGAACGAGGGCGTGATCGTCGCCACCGCCGGCCGCGTCAATCTGGTTGCCGGCGAGCAGACCACGGTCGATTTTGATGGTGATGGCCTGTTGCGTTTTAAAGTCGACAAGGCGGTCATCGACAACGCGGCAAAGCTCGAAGATCAGGTCGCCAACAGCGGACAGATCAGCGCCGATGGTGGCCAGATTCTGATCACCGCCAGCGCCGCGGCGGGCGTGTTCGATAAGGCTATCAACAACAGTGGTGTGATCAAAGCCGGACGCATCGACAAACAGGGCGGCAAAATTCGTCTGGTCGCCGTGGGCCCGGGCGCGTCGGTGCTGAACAGCGGGCAGTTGGATGCCTCGGCCGCCACCGTTAATGACCAAGGCGGCAGCGTTGTGGTGCGGGCTGACGCGATCAACAACGCCGGTGGCATGCATGCCGACGCACAGCGCGGCGACGGCGGCACGATCGATGTCGCCGCGAGCTCGTCGGCGGTGTTCGCCCAGGGCAGCAAAGTCACTGCGACCAGCACCGGTGGTAGCGGTGGTGAGGTCAGCGCCACGGGTCGGCAACTGGCGTTCAACTTCGACGCGCAGGTCGATGTGTCCGGTGACAAGGGTGGCGGCCGCGCGCACCTCGGTGGCGGTGTCCATGGCAAGAACGCCAGAGTCGCCAATGCGGATGATGTATTTGTCAGCAGTGCGGCGAGCATCAAAGCCGATGCGATCACCACGGGTGACGGTGGCGAAGTGGCCGTATGGTCCGATGACACCACCCACTTTCACGGCAAGATTTCGGCCCAGGGCGGCCGACGTGGTGGTGATGGTGGTTTTGTCGAAGTGTCCGGCAAACAGAATCTTTTATACCGTGGCACGGTCGACACCCGTGCGGCGCGCGGCACGACGGGAACCTTATTGCTCGACCCCGCGACGCTGACCATCACGGACTCGGCGGCGGCCGGTGAAGAGGCCAGTTTTCTGCCCAGTGTTGATGCGGGTGACGACAATGCGGGTGGGCTCAATACGATTTCCTGGGGTGACATCGACGCCCAGGCCGTGAGCGCCAACATCGTGCTCGAAGCCAGCGGTTTGGTGGCCGTCAACAATGTCACCGGCGCCGCCGGCGGCACCATCACCGCCAACAATCAGGTGCTTCTTGATCTCACCACCGGCAGTCTCACCATTCGTTCCACCGGCGGCAATATCGTGTTTGCCGATGCCGATGACGTGATCGAAACCAAGGGTGGCGCAATCACCCTCAGTGCAGCCACTGGCACGATTACCGCAGGTGGACTGCGCACCAATGTCTCGGGTGGCAACGGTGCCATATCGATCATCGCCAACGGCAACGTTTCGATTGGTGACATCACGACTGGCGGTGCGGTATTCACAGTGAATATCGCCAGTGGCACGGCCACCCAGGTCGCGGGCAAGGAAATCGCCGGTGCGACGGCGCTGACTAAACTGGGCGGTGGCACGCTGACGCTCGGCAATACCAACAGCTACACCGGCGTCACGCTGGTCAATGGCGGGCGTGTGCTGGTCACGGACGATGGTGGTCTGGGCGGTAATGGTGGCACCACGGTGGCCAGCGGCGCTGTGCTCGAACTCGATAGCGCGGATGTCGGCAGCGAAACCCTCAGCCTTGCTGGTGGCACTTTGCGCGCGGCGGGCACCTCGAACACCGATGGCAATATTGCCCTGACCGCCAATAGCGTCATCGACGTTACAGGATCGGAGTTGATCATTGGTGGCGTGATCAGCGGTGCCGGATTTGGTCTCGACAAACAGGGCACCGGGCTGCTCACGCTCGACAATTCCAACACCTATACCGGCACGACCACCATCAGCGCCGGCAGTATCGTGGCCGGCGTCGGCAATGTGTTTGCTGCCAGCATTTTGAACATCACCGGCGGCACCGCGCGTTTCGAAATGGTGACCACCGACCAGACCATTGCAGGTCTCAGTGGCACTGGTTTTGTCAGCAGTAACGAAGCGGGCACCCATGATGTCATCTTGACGATCAATGGTGGCAACGGCCAAACCTTCAGTGGCAGTTTTTTCAATGGCGTCAACGACACTATTTCCGTCGTCAAAACCGGCGCCGGCACCCAGACATTCAGTGTCGGTGCCACCACCTATGCCGGCACACTCGATATCGACAATGGCACCTTAAGTATCACCACCGCCAACAGCCTCGGTGATGCAAACGATGACACGACGATATCCGGTACCGGCACGCTGAACCTGAATGGACTGGCGCTGGCCAGCACCGAAACCATCGAGTTTGAAGGCAGCGGCATCGCCAATGTTGGCGCACTGACGGTAACGGGTAGCGCGTCAATCGCCTCGTCCGTGGTGCTGGAGATGACCAACAACGCCACCATCGGTGGCAGCGGCACACTCACGCTCAACACGCAGCTGGACAACGGCGGCTCATTCGCGCTGACCAAAACCGGCAGCGGTACCTTGATACTGGCGAGCGATAACTCGACGACTTTGACCGGTGCTGGGAGCACCATCACCGTCAACGCCGGTGTGCTGAAAGTGACCGATGCAAACGGACTGGGTGACTCGTTAGGCGGCACCACGGTCGCCAACGACGCGCAGTTGGAATTTGCGCTCGCTGCGAGCGGCCCCGTGGCGGAGAATCTCAGTATCGAGGGTAATGGCGGCAGCAGCGCGGCGCTGCTGCATTCGAGTGCGAATGTCCTCACGCTCACCGGCAACGTCACGCTGAGCAATGTCGGTGCGACCGACGATGCCACGATCAGCGTGTCCAACGCCGGTGGTGAGTTGCGCATCGGCGCCATCGGCGATGACGCTGCGAGCCTATCTCTGACCAAGGCTGGTGCGGGTACGCTGAGCTTGAACGCCGTCGCCAACTACAACGGTGTGACCCATATCACCGGCGGCACGCTCAAAGCCGGGGTTGTTAATCTATTGAGCAACGGCACCGGGCTCGATATTGCGTCGGGCGGCACGTTCAATCTCGCCGGTTTCAATCAATCGGTGGCCAAGCTCGACGGCGTCGTGGGCGCGGTCGTGACCAACGATCTTGGCGCGGCGACCCTCACCATCACCGGTGGCGGTGGCGGTTATGCCGGTGACATTACCGACAGTGGCATTATTGATGCGCTGTCGCTGGTCAAGTCAGGAACCGGTACCCAGAGTCTCTCGGTGGTCACCGGCTCCTATAACGGCACCACCACGGTGAGTGGTGGCACTCTCAGTATCACTACCGCTGCGAGCCTGGGTTCAGATAATGGCGCCACAACGGTCAATGGCGGCACGCTGGCGCTCAACGCCGCCTCGCTGACGGGCACCGAAACCATCCGTTTAAGCGGCACGGGCAACGGCGGTGTCGGCGCGCTGACGGCGAGCGGCACGGCCAATATCGGTAGCGGTAACAGTGTGGTGTTGGACGCCGACGCCACCATCGGTGGCACCGGTACCTTGGAAATGGACGCTGTGATCAGCGAAAACGGCGGTCCGCGCGAACTGACCAAGATCGGTGCAGGCACCTTGGTGCTGCGCGCTAACAACAGCTACAGCGGTGCGACGGTCCTAAACGCAGGTGTCATCAGAGCCGGGGCCGACGACGTGCTGGACAACAGCAGCGGTCTGAATTTGAGCGGCGCGTCCACCATCTTCAACCTGGCGGGCTTCGACCAGAGCCTCAAGAAGCTGGACGGCATCAGCAGCAGTGTGGTGAGTAACAATGCCGGCAGCACAGCGAATACCGCGACCCTGACCATCACGGCGGGAGGTGGCAGTTTCGCCGGTAACCTGACCGAGACCGGTACGGATCAGCTTTCGCTCACCAAGTCCGGCACCGGTACCCAGATCCTCGCGGGTACCGGCAATTCCCATAGCGGTGTGACCACCGTTAGCGGCGGCACCCTGCAAGCGGGCGCCGACAATGTGCTGGGCGTTTCCAGTCTCAATGTGAGTGCCGCCACAGCGACCTTCAATCTGGCCGGTTTTGATCAAAGCATCGGCCAATTGAACGGCGTGGCCGGTGCCGTACTGAGCAACGACGCCGGCAGTACCGCCAACACCGCGACCATGACCGTTACCGGCAGCGGCACCTTCGAAGGCAACATCACACAAAATGGCACGGACACCTTATCCCTGACCAAGTCGACCGGCGGTACCTTGGTGCTGTCCCTGGGCACCGGTACCTATGTGGGTGTGACCACCGTCAGCGGCGGTACCTTGAGCATCACCACCGCCGCCAGCCTCGGCGCCGACACGGCCGGCACGATAGTCAACGGCGGCACGCTCGATGTGAATAACCTCGCACTTGCCAACAACGAAACCTTCAGTATGGCGGGCACCGGTGCGGGTGGTGTGGGGGCGCTGACGGGCACTGGCGTGGCGTCCCTGGGCATAAACAACCTGATCACCCTTAGCGCCGATGCACAGATCGGCAGCGCCGGAGTACTGACCATCAATGGGGTGATCGCGGAGAGTGGTGGCGCGCGCGCCTTAGGCAAAAGTGGTGTGGGCAACCTCGTGCTGGCAGGCAATAACAGCTACAGCGGTGCGACGACGGTAACGGCTGGCACACTGAGCGCCGGCGCGGTCAATGTGCTCGACAATAGCAGCGGCATCAATCTCACCGCCGCCGGTGCAACGCTCAATCTGGCCGGACTCGCCCAGACCATCAGCAAACTCGACGGTGTCGCAGGCGCCATCGTGACCAATGACGAGGGCAATACCGGCACTGCCGCCACCCTCACCGTGACTGGCGGCGGTGGCAGTTTTGCCGGTGACATGACCCAGAACGGTAGCGACGTGTTATCGCTGACCAAGTCCGGCACCGGCACCCAGA
>JANOXY010000352.1:0-1582 GCA_031418675.1 Pseudomonadota bacterium | reverse complement strand
TGAAGCGGTCGAAATCGTGCAACGGGCCGTGAGCCAGGCCAGCGGCGCCAGCTCTTATATCGCCATGGGCGGTGGGCGTGCCGAAGACGCCCAGCATCTGGTGACCGAGAGTGCCATCGTTGGTTTTTGGCAGGCTTATCGCAACGTGATGGGATCGCAAGGAACTTGATCGGCCTTGCTCACCATCGCTAGAACCGACGCGGGCATGGCCGATGCCGTGCCCGCGCTTTTGCGCTTAACGCACCTGACGGAAGCAGGTACGCACTTCGTCGACAAAGATTGCCGGCTGTTCAAACGCGGCGAAATGACCGCCCTTGTCCAGCACGTTGTAGTGGATGAGCTTGGTGAAACGCTCTTCGCACCAGCGCCGCGACGCGCGGAAAATCTCGTGGGGATAGATGCTGGCGCCGGCCGGCATATGGATTTGTGGCTTGGGCGCGGTCACTACGCTGAAGGACTCCCAGTACAGGCGCGCCGCCGAGGCACCCGCCGCCGGCAGCCAATACATCATGACGTTATCCAGCAGCTCGTCGCGACTCAGCACGTTTTCCGGGTGACCATTGCTGTCGGTCCAGGACCAGAATTTTTCCATGATCCACGCGCACTGCGCGGTCGGTGAATCAACCAGGCCGTAACCGACGGTCTGCGGACGCGTGCTCTGTTCCTTGGAATAGCCGGAGTCCCAGTCGAAGTAGTGCTGGGTGCCGGCCAGCGCGGACAGCTCTTGCTCGGTTGGGTTAGCGGTGAGGGCCGGGCTCGGTGACAGCAGCGGCATATTGGTATGCATGGCGATGCAGTGCTTGGTTTCGGACAGGCCCATGGCATGGGTCACGGCTGAGCCCCAGTCGCCGCCCTGGGCGACATAACGTTTGTAACCCAGGCGCGCCATCAACTGGCCCCAGGCGCGACCGATGCGCTCAATACCCCAGCCGGCGCTATCGGGTTTGCCCGAAAAACCAAAACCGGGCAAGGTCGGGATCACGAGGTGGAAAGCATCTTCGCCCTTGCCGCCATACGACTCAGGATCCGTAAGCGGGCCGATGACTTTCATGAATTCCAGGATGGAGCCCGGCCAGCCGTGGGTCATGATCATCGGCATGGCGTTTTTGTGATGGGACTTGATGTGCAGGAAGTGGATATCCAAGCCATCGAGTTCGGTCATGAACTGCGGCAGCGCGTTCAGCTGTTCCTGACAGCGATACCAGTCGTAGTCGGTGCGCCAGTAGTCGACCAGCTCGCGCATATAGGCCAGCGGTATGCCCTGACTCCAACCGGCGACAGCCTCACGCTCGGGCCAGCGGGTATTCGCCAGGCGGCGCTTGAGATCGGTGATCGCGCTCTTCGCTACCCGGATGCGGTATTTTTTCACTTTGCTCATGACGGACTCCTGTGGTGACCGGCGCAACGGTATAGGCGCGCGCGGGCAAGGGCAATGCCTGGCGGGCTCACCGTGCCCCGCCGCGTTCATTTTTTCAATAAGGGTTCAAAACGCTGATCGGTGAGGGTACGCAGGAAGGCGATGATCAGGGCGATGCGTTCTTCGTCCAGCGGCTGACCCAGACGCAGCAGTTCATCGATTTCG
>JANOXY010000351.1:0-2464 GCA_031418675.1 Pseudomonadota bacterium | reverse complement strand
GATCGGCGGGGAACGTGTGCACGCCGAGACTTTGTTGGCCTGGGGACTGCTCGAAGAGCTTGTGCCAAGTGCAGAACTGCTGGCCACCGCTCGCACCTTTGCCATGACCTATGTCAACAAGTCCCCAGTCGGCGCGCAAATGATCAAACGCAGCATCAATCAAGTGGTCGGCGCTATGGACCGCGCCCTCATGCATATGGACGCTGATCAGAATCTGCTGACCCATAGCGGCGCCGATCAGAAAGCCGCTGCTGCAGCTTATGCGGCAAAAACGACACCGACATTCACTGGCGATTGAGGCCTGCGCTGTCCCGCTGCCTTCCTGCTAGCGAAGATAGTGCTGGCTGCTGATCGAGCGGTAGCGGTGCCCGTAGTGCTGCACCCCCCTATGCGCCGAAATGTTGTGCCGAGCCGCATCGTCACAAACTAGGAGACAAATTCGATGCCCATGTCCGGCGACGCCCTTGTTGACGAGCGATTCTTCGGCCACCCACGCGCGTTGGGCACACTGTTTTTCACCGAGTTGTGGGAACGCTTCAGCTATTACGGGATGCGCGCGATCCTGATCCTGTTCATGACCGCATCGGTGCAAAGTGGTGGGCTGGGTTTTGACGTGGGCACGGCTGGCGCGATCTACGGGCTGTATACCGGCATGGTCTATCTGGCTTGCCTGCCGGGTGGCTGGTTGGCCGACCGCCTGATCGGCGCACGACGCGCTACCGTCATCGGTGGCAGCGTGATCATGGCGGGGCATATCTGTCTGGCCCTGCCCTTCATGGCGACTTTTTACCTTGGTCTGGTACTGATTGTCATCGGCACCGGTCTACTCAAGCCCAATGTCAGCACCCTGGTCGGCCAGCTCTATGGCCCCGAGGACAGGCGCCGAGACGCGGGCTTTTCGCTGTATTACATGGGCATCAATACCGGCGCCTTTCTCGCACCACTGGTGTGTGGTGCGTTGGCGCAGGGTGAGGGTTTTCGTGGCCTGCTGGCGTCCATCGGCATCGCACCCAATCTGGCCTGGCACTTCGGTTTCGGCGCCGCAGCGGTGGGCATGGCCGCCGGTCTTGTCACCTACCTGCACGGCAGTGCGAATTTTGGCAGCGCCGGTTTGGCGCCGCTCGCCTCGCCGGCACGCGCGCAGGCTGCGCGTATCGCGTGGCGTTGTGCCGCGGGATTGCTCGCGCTGTTGAGTGTGTCCTTTGTGTTGGTGATGAATGGCGTTGTGACCGTGACTGCCGCGAGCCTAGGCAAGGCTTTCGGCGTGGCCCTGCTGATAGTCACCATTGCATTCTTTCTGTGGATTTTCCTCGCTAACGACTGGAGCCCCGCGGAGCGCCGCCGCTTATGGATGGTCCTGGCGCTTTTTCTGGGCGCCACAGCCTTCTGGAGTTTGTACGAGCAAGGCGGCTCAACGCTCACACTATTTGCCGAACGCAACACCGATACGAGCGTATTCGGCTACAACTTTCCGGCAAGTTGGATGCAGTCACTGAACCCGATTTACATCATCTGCGGATTGGCCCCGGCGTTTGCCTGGTTGTGGGTACGGCTCGGCAGCCGCGAACCGTCCAGCACGGCCAAATTTGCCCTTGGCCTGGCCTTTATGGCTGCAGGCTATGCAGTGATGATCGTTGCCGGCAGCATCGCCCAGACCGGTGTGCGGGTCAGTCCGATGTGGCTGGCGGTAATGTATTTCCTCCACACGCTGGGGGAGATGTGTTTGAGCCCGGTAGGCTTGAGCGCCATGACCAGACTCGCGCCGGCGCGCGTCGCCAGTCTCACCATGGGTGTATGGTTTCTTGCGAGTTCTATCGGTTCTTATCTCGGCGGCAGGGTGGCGAGCTTGTACGAGAGCCTGGATATAGCCCTGATTTTCGCTGCTTTAACTGGATTTGCCGTCGTCGCTGCGATCGTCATGGCGCTGCTGGTGAGGCCCCTGCAACGCCTGCTTGATACGCATCAGGCTGCGTAGCGCACCATGAGCTCGGCCGCGCGTCGCGGCCGAGAGAAATCTAAGCGCAGCGACTTGCTAGCGTTCTCAATGGCACTCTGCTTCACCGACCGTATCGCCGTCGTCCTTATCTTCCTCCGCCTTGTCCACGTTCTCACCTTGGCCGAGCATCGCAAGCACCGAGTCAATTGTGGGATTTTGGAGCAATCCGCTGACGAAGGTGCCGGTCTGGGATGTTGCGTCCAACAAGGGATCACTCAGCAGCTCGCCACAGCCGGTGCAGGTCGTGGAGGTGATCTCCGCCGCACCGCCCAAAGCCAGAAACGCGGCATCAGTATTTGCCGCACTACCAACTTGCATCTTGATATCGATGGATGCCACCGTCAGGTCGCCGAATGACGCAATCGACGCGAATGCACCACCGCTGCCACCACCGTTCATTTCGATGAACTCGGAGTTCACATCCAGCGATTTCACCCCGAGGATGACCGCAAAGGGTGTGTCCAGCTG
>JANOXY010000350.1:0-3195 GCA_031418675.1 Pseudomonadota bacterium | reverse complement strand
GCGCGGGCCTGACAGCCGGTCGCTGCCTATGGCCTTCAAGCGCAACCACACCCGAGTGCCAAAGGCCGACGTGCCGTTTCTGCGCGCCGCACGGGCGGCGCAAATCGCCGATTCCCATCCGTTCGCCGGCAGCAGCTTGCTGTTATTGATAGTGTTTTTGGTGGTTGCCATCGTGTGGGCGTCGTCCGCCGAACTTGACGAAGTAACCCGCGGTGAGGGGGCAGTGGTACCGTCCAGTCGCGAGCAAGTTATCCAGAGTCTGGAAGGAGGCATCTTGGCCGAACTCGCGGTCCGCGAAGGTGATGTGGTGGAGAAGGGCCAGGTGTTGCTGCGCATCGATGACACACGCTCTGGTGCGTCGCTGCGGGAAGGTCAGGTCAAGAGTCACGGCCTACGTGCTGAGATCGCGCGTCTGCAGGCCGAGGCCAGCGGTACCCGGCCGCAATTCCCCGCGGATATTGATCCCATCATTATCGAGCGCGAACGTAAGACCTATGTGTCACGCCTGACCGCCGTTGAGGAATCGGCAGCATCGCTCAAGCGCAATCTTGAACTGGCGGAAAAGGAACTGGCCATGACCGAGCCGATGGTCGCCAGGGGTGCGGTCTCGGAAGTGGAAGTATTGCGCCTGCAGCGTCAAATCATTGAGTTGAAAGGGCAGATTCAAGACCGCCGTAACAGCTTTAAGGCCGAGGCACGCAGCAAGCAGGCGGAAAAAGAAGCGGAACTCGGCGGCGTGACTGAACTGCTGACCGCGCGCAACGACGAAGTGCAACGTTCTCTCGTACGCTCGCCGATGCGAGGTACGGTTAAAAACATCAAAGTCACGACGCTCGGCGGCGTCATCGGCCCAGGTCAAGACATCATGGAGATCATCCCGATCGAGGATCGCTTGCTTATCGAGGCAAAAATTCGGCCAGCGGATGTTGCCTTTCTGCATGCCGGCCAAGACGCCACCGTTAAACTCACGGCCTACGACTACACGATTTACGGCAGCCTCCACGGCCATCTCGAACACATCAGCGCTGACACCATCATCGACGAAAATCCGCCCCACGAGCGCTTTTATCGGGTGTACGTGCGAACGGATGCCGCTAGCCTGGCCGGAAAGAAGGGCCCGCTACCCGTCATTCCCGGCATGGTGGCGACGGTCGAGGTGCTGACCGGGCACAAAACCGTGGTCGACTATTTGCTGAAACCGGTGCTCAAGACGCGTGACAATGCTTTACATGAGCGCTGAAAGGCATGCAATACGAGAAGTGGCCGACAATTACACTTGTGTTGTCGATGGAACGTGACGGATTTTGCGTCACCGGGCGCAACTGGCAGCTTTAATCATAGGCATAGCGGCCCCGTCGGGTCGATTGATGGGTAAGGGGCGGCGCACACGCGCCGCCTGGAGAACTCGATGGAACTAGAACTGAAAATCATCGGCGTCGATGGCACAGTCCGTGTCGTGACGGCCAAGCCGGGTGAGTCGGTCAAGATCCTGCCGGGTGAAACCGTCATTCTTGCTCCCGAGCAGAGTCTGCAAGTCACTACCAGCAAAGACGGCGAAACATTCGCTATCCACACGCCAGCTGGCGATATCAGCCTGCAGGGATTTTTTGCGCCGACGTCGTCAGAACAGCTTCCTGCTGCCCTCGTTTACGAGGACGCCGCCGGTCTGCACCTTGTCTCGCCGCAGGGTGAAGAGGTTTCCCAGTCGTTTACCATTGCCCCGCTGTCCGTCGGCCGGGTGCCGGAGACGTTCGATCTACCTGATCAATTCAGCCTCCCAGGCAATCCACAGTGGGAAACAGCGTTTCGAGCGATATTCGCTGCGGCGGACCCGCTCGACACAGCTGCTGCTGCGACCATTGCTCTCGACCCGCTCGCGCCAGCGGCTCTCCAGGACGGTGCGCCAACGCCCTCGGCTCCACACCGGATGTCGACGACAGACGAGCCAGGCGGGCTTGTCACTAATAGCATCAGTGGGCTTGACGATCCCTTGCTGGCGCGCGCAATCGAGCTGAGTCAGAGCACCGCCCCGCCGCCGCCAGATAATTCTGCGCCGGTTATTGAGGATCAGCCGTTTTCGTCCAACGAAAACGACGCGACAGGGACTGTCATCGGATCTGTCGTCGCTAGTGATGCAGATGCTGACCAGTCTTTGACCTACACCATTGTCGGCGGCAGCGGTGCAACGGCTTTTTTGATCGATGCCAGCAGTGGAGAGCTCACGGTGGCGGATTCAGCGCAGCTGGATCGTGAATCGACGGCTGAACTGACCTTGGTTGTTGAGGTAACGGATAACGGCGCGGTTCCGCGTTCCGACCGCGCCACCATCACCATCAGGCTCAACGACGTTAACGAGTTCGCGCCGAGTTTCACCTCTAACCCCGATTTCATCATTGTCGAGAACCGCGTCGCTGTCGGCAATGTTGTGGCAACCGACGGCGACATTGACGCTGCGCCTTTTATTTATACCCTGGTCGGCGGGGCTGATCGCACCTTGTTTACCATCAATGCGGCGACTGGTGCGCTGCGTTTTGTTGCTGCGCCAAACTTTGAAAGCCCGGCCGATGCGGGCACCGATAATGTCTACAACGTTGACGTGCGCGTGAGCGACGGTACTCGTTCAGCGACGCAAAACGTAGTCGTTACCGTTGCTGATGGCAACGACGTGCCCGTCATTACCTCATCTGCCACGGCAGTGGTGGCAGAAAACCAAACGGCCGTGCTGACTGTAGCGGCGACCGATCCGGAAGGGGACACCCCAACTTTCTCCATCGTGGGTGGTGCCGATGCGGCCCGATTCACAATAGACACCAATAGCGGGGCACTGAGTTTCATCGCTGCACCGAATTTCGAAACGCCCACTGACCTGGGTGGTAACAACGTTTACAACGTGCAGGTGCGCGCTAACGACGGTAACGGCGGGTTAACGACCCAGAGCTTGAGCGTGACGGTGACGGGCGTGAACGATCTGTCACCGGTGTTCACCTCGGCGACGAGTGCGAACTTTGCCGAGAACGGCACCGGCACGGTGATTGACGTCAATGCGACCGACGCGGACTTGCCGGGTCAGACGCTGACGTTCTCGATCACGGGTGGGGCGGACGCGGCGCGGTTTGCGATTAACGCAACGACTGGCCTTGTGACCTTTGTCGCGTCCCCGGACTTTGAAGCGCCGGTGGATGCGGACACCAATAA
>JANOXY010000349.1:0-14910 GCA_031418675.1 Pseudomonadota bacterium | reverse complement strand
ACTCGACACCGAGTTTGAACGCAGCCGGACATTCTTCGCCGAACTGTGTCTGGTCCAGATCGCAGCGCCCGGCACATTGGCCTGTATTGACCCATTTGCAGTTGACAGCCTTGCGCCGCTGACCGCCTTGTTAGCGGATGGGCCCGCAACTGTTCAGCTCCACGCTGCACGACAGGACCTCGAAGTTATCTACCAGCTCGATGGTCGCTTGCCGGCACCATTAGTGGACACCCAAGTGGCAGCGGGTTTGGCGGGATACGCTGAGAACATCGGTTATGCCGACCTCGTGGCGCAGCTGCTCGGCATAACGCTCGACAAGTCTCAAACCCGCACCGATTGGCGACAGCGCCCGCTGAGTGCGGCGCAACTCGACTACGCGGCTGCCGATGTACTGCATCTCCCGTCCTGCGCGCAAATTCTCGAAGAGAAGCTGCTGGGCCTGGGTCGTATGTCCTGGCTGAAGGAGGACTGCCACGCCTTGCTCGCAGTGGAAGGTTTCCGCCAAGCGCCGGAGACCGCCTGGCAACGCCTGCGTGGTCTGCCCAACCTGGCGCCGGCTGCACAGGCGCGCGCGGTAGCGCTGGCGGCGTGGCGCGAGACTACCGCGCAGGGCCGCAACTTGCCTCGCGGCTGGGTGCTCAAAGATGACGAACTCCTGACCCTTGCCGCCAACCCGCCGGCGAACGCGGGGGACCTGGCGACGCGCTTCGCGACGAACGGCAACGTTCGCCGCCATGCTGAGACCCTCATTGACGCGCTGCATGCCCCCGCCCAGATCCCGGACCTACGCCCCGCGCGGCGGCTTACCGCTGCCGGACGCACTGAACTCAAGCGGCTTTCTGCCTGCGCTCAGGCCATCGCCCAAAGTTTGGGCCTGGCGCCTTCTATCCTCATTACACGTCGTGAACTTGAGACGCTGGTGTGCGCCGAAATGCCGCCGCGCTTGCGTGATGGCTGGCGTGGTCCCGTACTCGCTGAACTGGTCGCTTCGCGCGCTGAATCCAGCGCGGAAGCTTTATGGGAATCCTAACTACGTGAGTGCTGCTCCGACCTGCCATTGCTGACGGGATAGTCTGCAGCGCGGGCCACCAACGAAGGTGTCGACGGTAAAGTATTTGACGATCCGCCGCGACCGTCTGCCTGGTGGAGCGCCTGGTCGGTCGCACGGCACGTTCGGGGTGGACGTCGCCAATCTCGCTCGTAGTGGATTGTTCAACCGGCCGTGGCGCGGGCGGCCTGGTGTCGCGCTGTGCGAGATCTGGCCCTGATCAAAGTGCCCTGAATCGCCGGCGTGCGCAGCGCTATTAAGCGGCCGCGTTACAGATAGTTGGGGAACTCTTTATCAAAGTTCGCGTGGGATAGTTGCAGCACGTTGAGGTCGAAGCTCAGCAGGATGTCGCTCTTGGCCTGGCGTTCCAGCAGGAAGCGGAAGGCGGCTTCCACACAAGCGATGGGTGTAATCTTGCCGGCGGTCAGTCGCTGGTAGGTAGAATCCATCAGTGTCACCCGGTGTTGGGTCCGGCCGGCGGAATCCGATACCACCACGCTGAACACCATGAGCGTGCCTTCGTTAGGTTTCTGTTCGACTTCAATCATCGCGCGTAACCCTGTTTTGAGCGCAGTGTAGGCCGCGCTTTGAGCAGGGTGCAAACCCAGTCTTGGTTCATTCTTTCATGATGCCGAGTAATTCGATCTCGAAAACCAGGGTCTCATTGGGGCCGATGACTGGCCCGGAACCGCTGGCGCCATAGGCCAGTTCTGGTGGAATTGTGACCAGCCAACGGGAGCCCGTGTTCATGAGTTGTAATACCTCAGTCCAGCCTGGAATGACACCATTGACTGGAAACGTGACGGGTTTGCCCCCGGTTTTGGAGCTGTCGAACTCACGCCCGTCAATGAGCTTGCCGGTGTAGTGAACCTCGACGGTGCTGTCGGCGGTCGGTTTTGTGCCGGTGCCGGTGGTCAGCACCTCATATTGCAAGCCGTCGGGCAGCGTGGTGACACCTTTTTTTGCTTTGTTCTTCTCTAGGTAGGCCTTGCCTTTTGCGAGGTTCTCACCGGCTAAGGCTTTCTTTTTCTCGCCGGCTTTCTGCGCGGCACTGCGCATCGCATTTTCCATCACCTCCGGTGGCAGACGCGGGGTAGAACCTGCCATGGCGTCCTTGACGGCCATGGAGAAGGCGTCGCCGTCCAGCGGCGCGCCCTGATCCATCATGCTGCGTATCATGCGGGTGCCGAAGGCGTAACTGAATTTTTCAGCATCGGTCTCCAGCGCGGTGCCAACCGCCAATGCGGTGGTGGTGCTTAAGGCCAAGCTGGCGGCGAAAAAGAAACGTTTCATGGAGTGCCCTTGCGCAAATTCAAATAGGGGCCGATCTTCCCATACCTGTCGCGATCTTGATACGTAGGGCCGTGCCGGTCAGGCATTCTGACGGAAGATTCGCGCCGGATCGACGTGGCGCGCGAGTCGCTCGGCGCACCAATCGAGCATAGCGTCAGCGTCGCGACCGTAGGTGAGCAAACCTTGCTGCTCGCTGTGGCCGATCGCGAACAAGCTTTCGTCGGGATAGAGCTGAGCGATCGTGCGAGCCTGGGTGCGCGGCAGGCGCAACACACCCAGGGTTACTGAGTGCAGCACAGTGCCATCGATCGCCGCGAATACCTGCTCGAAAAACGCACTATGCACCGCTTCGAAATCAGCTATCGGCAGCAGCGGATCAAAGCGCAGCCCTATGGGCCAGCCATGGCGCTGCAAGCGAGCGATGGCGGTCAACCGCGTCGCAAGGCTCGGGGTGCGATGTTCGAATGAATCGACCACAACGTTGGGGCTGAGGGAAAAAGCGCAGACACAGCGTGTGAGCGGTGCCATGGTCAGCAGGCTACGGATCTGGCTGCTCTTGCTGCGCAGTTCTAACCACAGATTGGGAATCTCCGCACAGGCGGGGATGAAGGTCTGGGCGAAACCTGTGAGCGGCTCCAGGGCCAGGCTGTCGCAGTCGTAGCCAGAAAACAGCCAGCAAGCTTGCTCGCTGCCCGTGCATTGCGCGTGAATATCGGCGATGAAGTCTTCGTAGTTGACGAACAACACGTAATGGGCCGAGCGAAACATGCCTTGCAAAAAACAGTAGCGACAGTCGTACAGACAATTGAGCATATGAGAGAAGTAGTAGGCCGGGCCTGGAGATAGACCATAAGCCGGTGGCACTGGCAGCAGTCGGCGGCCATGTTTCGCCGCCAGAATGAGCGCGGGGCGTGCTTTCTGTAGGCGAAAGTTCTGATTATGGCGATTGAAGATCTCGCCGTAGTGCTCACAGGTAATCACCTGCTGTGGTTTGACGCGGGCCAGCACCCGCGCCGTGCGCGGATGCTCGGCCACCTCGCGCTCGACATAAACGGTATCGATCACGGCAGCGGCAGGCTGTCCACAATATGGCGCAAACGCGCCAGCACTTCGCCACTACTGCGTAGTGCGCCGAGTTGTGCGGCGTCAAAATCCGTTGCCTGAGTCAACAGAGCGTGACGTTGCAGGAGCTGGCGCAATTGTGTGCTCTGCGCGTAAGTGAAGTGCCAGCGTGTCAGGAGGGCGGCAGCGCAGCTGTCATCGTTAGGCTGCGGTAGGCGCTCAGCGAGCTCTCGCAGGCGCTCGATTAGGGTCAATATGATCGGTAGCGCGCTGCGCATGAGTGCCTGCACGCGACCACGCTCGATGCCGTCAATACCGCTCTCGACGTTGTCCGAAACCACTTTTACAACCTGCACCAGATCGCCCGCAGCGATGCGACTGGTGGCCGCCATGAAGCCGGCGGCTTCCATGTCGCACAGGGCATTCAGCGGGTAGTCGGTTACGGCGTGATCGTGGGTAATCAACTCGGCTACAGCGCAGGGCGGCGTGAACAAGAGACTCGGATACCAGGCGCTGTCGCGACCGTGATGGCTGATGCGCGCCGCCAACAATGGCGTGCCTAGCCCAAGACTACGATGACCGGCGATGCCGAGGTTAAGCCAGATGTCGTCACCGCGAGGCTCGTCCAAACCCGCCGCAAAACCCACCGCGGCGGCACTGGCGTGGCTGCCTATGCCCGAGATGACGACCCGCATGGGATGTTCACCGAATACCCGTAAGGGTCGCTCACGGGCCGGTTTCAAACGGTAATGTTCGATTAAGGCCTGGGCTTCGCTGGCCAGCGCACAAATCACGGTCACGCCGGCCTGCGCTGTCATGTCGCTGCCTTCCCAGCGGGATGAAAATTCATTGTGGCTGTGGAATGAAGCCAAAATGTCGGGCGACTTGCGCCCGGCGCAGGGTGGTCAATGGCAGGCGCTGCTGCTGCCACAGAAAGGCGCGCCCTCGACCCACCTCATCCCATTCGATCATCTCCTCGCAGGCGCCGAGATCGCGATCGTCGAGCATTCCGACGCCCAGTGCGGTCTGCAAGAGCAGATTGCCGTCATCATCGAGGTACACCGCGCGCAGGTCCGGCGTCGTGAGGCCGGTGTGAGTCGTAAACGATTGTGGCGGGTGCCAGCGATAAATCCACGGCGTGTAATCCAGTGCGACGAATACTTGTTGCGGCCCGTTCTGGACATACCAGCGACCTGCGTCATCAGGGCGGTAGTGTCGCGACAGGAACGCCTGGGCGCGGCTGTGGTGAATGAGCTCGCCCTGGATGCGCCAGCGACCACGCACGTCCAGCGACAGCCAGCCGAAGCACTGTGGCACATCGGGCCATTTGGCCATGGCGCGGACCACCTCGTCATCGAAGGCCGGCCAGGCTTGCGGATTCTCTTTCATGGCAGGCTGGCCACCACTTCGGCCATAGCGCCGGTCAGCGTAGCGAGTTCATCGTCGCTGATCACATAGGGTGGCATTACGTACACCAGCCGTCCGAAGGGCCGCAGCCATACACCGCGTGTGACAAACGCATGGGGAATGCTGTGCATATCAACTGGCTGGTGCAGCTCTACAACACCAATTGCACCCAAAGTACGGACATCGGCAACCTGGCGCATCTCGCGGCACGGAGCGAGACCGTTGGCCAGTGCGTTTTCAATCCTTTGAATATTGCCCGCCCAATCGCTGGTTAAAATCAGATCGATGCTGGCGCGCGCGCACGCACATGCCAGCGCGTTAGCCATGAAGGTTGGGCCATGCATAAATACACCGGGCTCAGCGCCACAGATGGTGTGCGCCACCGCACCGCTGACCAGGGTTGCAGCGAGCGTCATATAACCGCCGGTCAGGGCTTTGCCGAGACACATAATATCGGGCACGACGCTGGCATGTTCGCAGGCGAATAAACGACCCGAGCGACCAAAACCGGTGGCGATCTCATCGGCAATTAGCAGCAAACCGAATTCGTCGCAGATGGCGCGCACGCCGCTCAGATAGGACGGATGGTAGAACCACATACCACCCGCGCCCTGCACGATGGGTTCAAGAATGATGGCGGTGAGCGTTTTGGCATGGCTTGCGGCTAGGTCGCGCAGCGCAGCGAGGTCGCGAGCGTCCCACGGTTCGGAAAAAGCGACCGCGGGGCGCGGCGCGAACACATGCTGTGGTAGCACCGCGCTGAACAGACTGTGCATACCGGTGATCGGGTCACACACCGCCATCGCGCCAAAAGTATCGCCGTGGTAGCCGCCCCGTATGGTCAAGAGTTTGTGGCGTTGCCCCTCACCACGTGCAGCGCGGTATTGGAGGGCAAGCTTGATCGCGACCTCTACCGCCACCGACCCGGAATCAGAAAAAAACACATGTTCGAGCCCCGCCGGGGTGATGTCCACCAGGGTACGCGCGAGTTCGGTGGCGCCTTCATGGGCAAGTCCGCCGAACATGACGTGGGCCATGCGTTGCAGTTGTCCGTGTACGGCCGCATCGAGCTGCGGGTGGCGGTAGCCATGGATGGCCGACCACCAGGAGGCCATGCCGTCGATCAGTTCGCGACCATCGGCAAGCTCTAATCGACAGCCTTGTGCGCCCACCACTGGAAATACCGGCGGTGGGTCAAGCAGCGTACTGTAGGGATGCCAGACATGCTCACGGTCGTAAGCGAGCCAAGCGGGCGCTGCACTCATGATTCGGCGAACACCTGCCATGGCGCCGAACCGGGCGGCTGAAATACTGCGATATCGCCGATCTCGCTCACGCAGCGCTGCGGATGCGCTGCGTTGTTGTCCCGAGTCAGGGTGATGAAACGTGTGTTGACCGGTAGGCCATAAAAAGCAGGTCCGTTACGCGAAGCGAAGGCTGCAAAATTGTCTAGAGCGTTGTGCTCCGCAAATATTTCGGCATATGCCGCCAGGGCAACTGGTGCGTTATAGATGCCAGCACAACCACAATCCGTTTCCTTGCTCGCGATAATGTGCGGGGCTGAGTCGGTACCCAGGAAAAAATGTGCATCACCGCTGCACACCGCTTTCACCAGCGCCTGACGATGGCACTCGCGTTTAATGACGGGCAAACAATAAAGATGCGGTCGGATCCCGTCTTCGAACATGGCGCTGCGATTGAGTAGCAGGTGATGGGGGGTCACCGTCGCGGCCAGCAAACGCGGATCCGCCTCACCCACGTAAGCTGCAGCGTCGGCGGTGGTGATGTGCTCGAAGACGATTTTCAGATAGGGATGGCGGGCGCGCAGTGGTTCCATTACGCGTTCGATAAAAACGGCCTCGCGGTCGAAAACATCGACCGTATGATCAACCACCTCGCCGTGCACGAGCAGCGGCAGGCCGATTTCCGTCATGGTTTCAAATACGCGGTCCAAGCGGGTAACGTCAGTGACCCCCGCCGCCGAGTTGGTGGTGGCGCCAGCCGGGTACAGTTTGGCGCCAGTGAAAATGCCGTCACGGGCACCGGCCGCCAGGTCTACGGGATCCGTATCGTCGGTCAGATAACAAGTCATGAGCGGCTCAAAGTCATGCTTGCCTGCCAGCAGCGTGTGGATGCGCCCGCGGTAGGCGGCAGCGGCGGCGGCTGTCGTAATCGGCGGTTTGAGATTGGGCATGACGATGGCCCGTGCAAAGTGGCGTGCGGTGTCAGCCAGTACGGCTGCCAGCAGGTCGCCGTCCCGTAAATGTACATGCCAGTCGTCGGGCTGCGGCAGCGTGACGCTAAGGGTATTCATTAGGTTGGACTCTAGCATGAGCGCTGCTGGGTTCGCAGCCACCTGCGAGGACCCGGCAGCCTGGCCGTGATACACGATGGCCTTGCGTTTAAATTCGCCGCCAGCTGAAGTTTCGCGTCGCGGTCGCAGGCGATGGTGAAGCCCGATTTGATAATCGATAGGCCGCTGACCGGCGCCGCGCTTGCGCGTCATGCTGAGCGCAATCATGGCCGGCCCGAAGATCTGCCAGCGCACGCCAAAAATGAACGACATCGCTGTCTGTTCGCCGATTTATTCGGCCGTGCACGCCGGATAAGTCATGGGTTGGATCGCCTCTGCGCCCGCGCGCATGCCGGTCTCGGTACGCTGTTTCGAAACCGCAAGTGCCGCGACAATCGATTCTGCTGCTGAGGTAAAAGTTGCGGACCGCGCGAAGGGTGTTACCAAGTCGCGCGGCGAATGAATCTGCTCGCTTGATTTGGAAAACACCACCAGCTTGCATCCCGCCGAGCAGCGAAGCTGCGGTGGTCGGTATCGGTCCTGACAAATGGCAGGACCGATCGTTGGTGGTTGTGGTCGCTGCCCAACCATGTGCAAGTGCAGAACTGCTCGGGTGGTGCGAGGGCAAGGTGGTGAAACGGTGGCTCTGCAACGATGCCGTATTGGTCGAGGCCTTAGCGCATACCGCAACTGGCGAGACTGGCAAGTTCGCACTGCGCCGCCAGCCGGCAGGGTCTCGCATTCCGAATGAGCGTCCCTGCGGTGCGCGACGAACCACCGCGGTGCAATGCTCGCTACCTGAACGCCACGGTTGTTTACAATTGCCACTTCGCTGAACAAGGCTAAGCGCGATGCTGCTGTAAAGCAGGGCGAAGTGTGCGAACGCGCACCGACACGGCTGCGCTTGTCAAGGGCGAGATTAAATATGTTGCGCGGCGGTTCCGGTCCCTAAAGGGAGCGAGTATGATGCGCGGCCATGACGGCGGACAGCCTGCAAGGCTGGACGCGTACCCCACCGCAAGAGCGACCGACGCATGCCTATGCCCTCGCTGATAACCGAACTACCGACGTCTAATCGCAGCACCACGACTGAAGCCGCGCCTGCCAACGGTATGGTGAAGGACATCGACGGAAAGTCCTGCGTCTTCTACGACGGCTACTGGATTCGACGTTACGAAGTCCCCAAAGACGAAGCAGCCGCCCGCCGAGAACTGATCGACCAACTGACCAAACGCGTTTTCCATCACACCGAACCAGGCATTAACACCCCTGGTTACAACCTCGCAGAAGCCCGCACCGCCTACGATACCGAGACTGACCGCGATCATAAGCGGGTCAACGCCGCTATGTTGGCAGGCGCCTTACTGAATCGCGGTTCCGACATCTTCACGATGATTTTCGAGCTTAACCGACGCGGTATCGAAATCACGCAAACCAACGAGCTCATGTTGGAATGTGAGTCTTGTTTTCTCGAAGCCTTTGACCTCGGCAAACAGGTCAAGCATTACAGCGGCGAAGAAGGGCTCGACGAATTGTGGGGCGAGCCGCTCAAAGTTTTTTACATGCCCGTCGCTGAATTCTATGAATCTCGCTATATCAAGATCGCACAGACCATGGCGGCCATCGACGGCATTGCTGAGCGACTGCTCGAAACGGTCGCGGTCGCGCCTGGCTTCGGTGGTTTGGCCGAGAAGGTCACCGCTTATTGCCGGGCAGCCAAACTGGAAAGCGAGACCATAAAAACCGATCCAGCAATTTTCCGCGTGTGGCCGGATTTTGTTGTGACAGGCGATAACTTGTGGGACTTTGAACCCGTACGTCGTGTCGCTGGTGACAATCACGCCATGGTCGAACAAGGTGTCAAGTTGGTGCGTGAAGGCAAACGCCTCATTGAGTGGATAGCATTCGCACGGGTACCGATGCCCAAGACCACAGAGAATTTTTTCAAGCGCTGCGTCAATTTCCGGGGCGCGGTCGAGGCAGCGCGCGGCGCCTGAGGCGCCCGCTTAGCCAAATGTGAGCTCGAGCATCCTGCCCGGGCTCGTCGATATCCTCGGCGCAGCCCACGTGCTGCGTGGTGAACCCTGTAGTCGTTATGACATCGACGAACGCCGCCTCTTTCAAGGGCGTGCGTTAGCGGTAGTGCGTCCCGCCAATGTCACTGAAGTAGCGCGCGTGGTGAGTCTGTGCGCGGCGCAGCGGGTGCCCATGGTTCCGCACGGCGGCAATACGGGCTACTGCGGTGGAGCGACGGCCGACGCGTCCGGAACACAATTGGTCATCAGCCTCGAGCGCCTCAATCAAATTCGAGCAGTTGATGCACGGGCCTATACTTTGACCGTGGACGCTGGTGTCGTGTTGGCTGATGCGCAGGCCGCAGCGGCGAACCATCAGTGTTTGCTGCCGCTCGCCATGGGCTCCCAGGGGAGCTGTCAGATCGGAGGCAATCTTTCCACCAACGCCGGCGGCTTGACGGTGTTGAAATACGGCAGCAGTCGAGATCTAACGCTGGGTTTACAGGTTGTATTACCCGATGGTCGAGTCCTCGACCACCTCTCAACCTTGCGCAAAGATAATACCGGCTACGATTTAAAACAGCTGTTTATCGGTGCCGAGGGTAGCTTGGGCATCATTACCGCCGCGGTGTTGAAATTGTACCCAGCCTCAATGCGGCAGTGTGCGTGGCTCGTCATTGCCAAGGCTGAGCATGCTTTGGAACTATTGGCCATCCTGCGCACTAAGACCCGAGATGCCGTGACGTCTTTCGAATATATGAGCGGCGCTACGCTCGCCTTGATGGCAAGCGCAACACCCGCACTGACGGCGCCTCTCGACGGGGATCATCACGTGTTGGTCGAACTGCTGGCAGAAGAGGGTGACGATCGCCTGGAGCTGGCCTTGTCTGAAGCACAGGAAGGCGGCTTGGTGGAAGACGTAGTTGTCGCGCAGAACGATACACAGCGAGGGCAGTTATGGCGCTTGCGCGAGTCCATCCCCGCCGCCGAGAAACTGCTGGGCGGATCGATCAAGCACGATATCTCAGTGCCGCTTGCGCAGGTGGCAAATTACATCCTTCAGGCAAGTGTCGCGTTGGCGTCGCGCTGGCCGGGCGCGCGACCATCGGTCTATGGTCATGTCGGCGACGGCAACGTGCACTTCAACGTGTTGGCGCCCTCGGCCGAAGACCCGGCCCGTTTCAAAGCCGAGCATGGCGAAACAATCAGTGATTTTCTGCATGACCTCGCACACGGCATGGCCGGGAGCTTCAGTGCCGAACATGGTGTTGGCGCATTAAAGCGCGGCCTGCTGGCGCGTTATGGTGATCCCGTTGCGCTGACCCTGATGCGGCAGTTGAAGAGCAGCATCGATCCCCTCAATCTCATGAATCCCGGTAAGTTGATTCCACCGCTCTGACAGTGCTGTGGTAGCAGGCGCGACGGCCTGCCATCGAACTTGAATCTGGCACAGCAGGGACGCGAAGGAGCCACAGCGCTTGCTGAGGACCCCACCGTGCCAGCCACCGCCCCAGCTTCAGCTTCTCCTCTTGTTACCCCGACGGCGGAGGGATTACCCAGGCGTCGGTATTCGTGACGCGCACGCTGCCAGTGCGCAGCGAAATTCGCTTAAAATTGCCCGCACCCCAATCCGCACGGGCAGTAACGTGCGCCATTATCTTGAGGAGTAGCTGTATGACTGAAACGACCGTCATTACCGGGCTCGCGCGCACCCCTATGGGCGGCATGCAGGGCGATTTTTCGGATGTCAGTGCCACCGTGCTGGGCGCGACTGCAATTCGTGGTGCACTGCGCCGTGCCGGCCTCGCGCCCGATGCTGTCGATGAAACCATCATGGGCTGTGTTTTACCCGCTGGTCTCGGTCAGGCTCCAGCGCGTCAGGCGTCGCTTGGCGCCGGCATTCCCACGAGCGTGCCCTGTACCACCATCAACAAGATGTGCGGTTCTGGCATGAAGGCCATCATGCAAGGATTTGACGCAATCGCGGCCGGGTCGGCGGGTGTCGTGGTAGCCGGTGGTATGGAGAACATGACCAACGCTCCCTACCTATTGCCCAAGTGTCGCTCCGGCTTGCGGCTCGGCCATGGCGAAGTACTGGATCACATGTTCTTTGACGGTCTTGAAGATGCCTTTCAACGCGGGCGATTGATGGGTACTTTTGCCGAGGACTGTGCGCGCAAGTACAACTTCACGCGTGAAGCTCAGGACGCCTATGCGATTGAATCCCTGAAGCGTGCGCAAAACGCGATCGCCAAAGAGCTGTTCAAGAACGAGATCGAAGCGGTCACGATCAACGGTCGCAAGGGCGAGGTTGTGATCGACACCGACGAGCAGCCGGGTAAAGCGCAGCTCGACAAGATCCCCAATCTGAAGCCTGCTTTTGCTAAGGACGGCACCGTTACGGCGGCTAATTCAAGTTCGATTTCCGACGGCGCAGCCGCCGTAATTCTGATGTCTGCAAGTCGTGCCAAGGCGCTTGGTTGCCAGATTCAAGCGCGCATTATCGGCCATTCAAGCCATGCCCAGGAGCCAGGTTGGTTTACTACGGCGCCGGTCTTCGCCATCAAGAAGCTGATGGAGCGCGTCGGCTGGAGCGTCGCTGATGTCGACCTGTTTGAGGTCAACGAAGCGTTTGCGGTGGTGGCCATGGCGGCCATGCAGGATGTTGGTATTCCCCACACCAAGCTCAATGTCCGTGGCGGTGCCTGCGCACTCGGTCATCCAGTTGGAGCGTCAGGTGCTCGTATCGTGGTGACCCTGGTCAACGCCTTGCGTGACACCGGCGGTAAGCGCGGAATAGCAAGTCTTTGCATAGGCGGTGGCGAAGCTACCGCGCTGGCTATCGAGCTGGTCTGAGTCTCGGTTTGTGATGCCCGGCGCCGGCGTCGGGCATCATTGTTTTCACTTGCTTCAGCTGATCTGTCGAAGCAAATCTTCGGAAAACCTTGCCCAGCGTGTTGTCCGGCATGCGGCCAAAGCGGGGATCTCTGCGTAGTCGCGAGCGCCGGGCATGGCGCCGTCGATGAAACGTGATTGGCCGTAGCGCAGCGCATCGTCCGCCGGCAACGATCCCGCCATTTTCTGGGAATGGGCCGTGATCGAAGCTCGCAACACCGCGGCTAGCGCGCGAATCTAAAAGTACAGAACGACTGCGGCAGCGTGTGTTCTTTCATGGGGTCTTTTGTCGACCACACGCTGCAGGTCCATGATCACACCCGCGATTGTTTTCGTCAGTCTGAGGTGGCCGATCGCCGAGGGGGCGGTTAAGTGATTGGCACAAAAAAACGGCGGTCAGGGACCGCCGTTTGGATTGCGCGAGGGCATGCGTGCTTACAGTTCGACTGGAATTCGCGTCCAATTACCGTCTTTGTAGCGAATCGCAGTGGCGCGGCCACCCAACACCAGAATACTGCCATCGGGCATCACGACCGGCGTCTTGAGCCAAGACAACAGGTGCAACTGCGTACGGTCCGCAAGTTTCCACTGAGCGCCATCCAGCACACCGATCAGACCAACTGCACCAGCGATGAGCGGTTTGCCGTCGGGCAACAAGGTGATCCCAAATATTCCTTCTCTGCCCGGCGTGGGGTTGTCGCTCCAGGTCACACCGCCATCATGACTGACCTCGCTAATGCCCGCCGCCCCGGCCAGCCAGATCTGATCCCCCTGGGAAACCCCGCCCAGCCAGTAAGCCGGTTCGGGTTCATGGGGCACAATGCGGGTATCGCGTCGGATCCAGGTCGCGCCGTTGTCTTCACTTTGGAGCACCATGCCAAATTCGCCGCCAATGGTGACCTTCCCATTGGACACGAGCACCACGTTCCACGACACGTCGCCAACGCGGAAGGGGGGGCCGGGATTAAACTTGAAGCTGACACTCGGTGCCGGATTCTCGTCGAGTTGTTTTGTAACCTGCAGGAATCCTTCGTCGGGATACAAAATATAGTCAGTATCAGCGAGCGCGGGTTTACCGCCGACCGTGGCGGTGAACTGCACTGTGTCAGCAAGGATGTTGCTGACGCCGATGTAGTAATCAGCAGGATTGCCTGCCGGGAACGTCGCGAGCGGTTGTGTGACGTCTTTAGCTTCGACGGCATCGAATTTTTTGCCATCGACGCTATGCGCCAGCAAGCCCCGAGCACCAACGACCCAGATATTGGCGCCCTCATGGGCGATGTCGAGAACAGGCTCGTTAAATTCCGACAACGCGGCGAGCTCGGTGATGCTTTTGCCATCGTAGCTGTAGATCTTGCCGGTCGCGCTACCAATCAGCACCGTGGAATCGGAGATCGCATCAAGGCAGGTGAAATCCTCGTCGGGGTGATCTGCCAGCAGCTCTAGCTTTGCCGTGCTCTCGCTGACTTTGAGTTGGCCGACCACACCGTGATGACCCGTCACGACGATGCTTTGCAGGCCCGGCAGATAGGCCCCATCTAACAAATCCGTTTTCAACGCGACGCGTTGTGTGCCGTTTGCTTCGTCGGCGCTCTGCTTCTGCGCAGGGCATGTCCCGGTTACGGCGAAGAACAGCAACAGTCCCGCCATCAATCGCAAGTGAAGTGCGCTCATTCAGGTTTCCCAGTTGGTTGAAGATGGAAATGCTTGGTCCACGTCGCTCGCCTAGTGGCCCTTGTGCTAATCGAGCCTGGTCTGAGGATTTACCACCCCCCAGCAGAGGGGGCGCTAAGGTACCAATTGGGTCATTGGCATACAAGTTCGAAAAATCATTTTAAACGGCGTTAGCGAGCCCCGCGTAGCGCCCGCCGAAATAGAGCAGCGGCTCCGCGCCAGGTTCGTTGTTAGTCACGACGCGCTGCACTCGCCCAAGCATGATTTGATGGTCGCCGCCGGCGACGATATTGCCAACTTCGCATTCGATACACAGCAGTGCGCCATCCAGCAAGGGTGCGCCCGTGGTGCCGCGCGCGTGTGGAATGCCATTGAATTTGTCGTCGCCCTTCTTGGCGAATCGATTCGATAACTCTTGCTGGGTGCTGGCCAGGACGTTGATGCAAAACACTTTCGAGTCGCTCATAGGTGCGAGCGTGTCTGAATTGTTGTCAACGCAGACGATGAACATGGGTGGGTTCAACGAAAGTGACGTCACCGCGTTCATGGTCAGGCCATAGGCCTTTCCGTCAGCGTCTACGGTCGTGACGATGGAGACGCCAGTGGCCCACAGGCCGCAGGCGCGCCGAAACTCTTCTGGGGTAATCGTGTTTTCGGTCATTTTTTTCCAGGCTGGTTCGTGACGGACCCGTAACTCTGCAATGAAGCTGTGGCCTGCGCAAGATGAGCGGGTACCCCAACCGTGCCGCTGCAGCCTGCCGATGCGCAGCGTGATAAGCCACGGACAGAAGTGCGCATGAGCCTTGAGTGCCAGGCACGACACATTGATAGCGGGACGTCGGCCATCTCCCGACCACAACCCCCCGCGCCACGGCCACTGCCGGTCACGCTTTTTGGAAGCCGAATGTAGGTCTGGCTTTGGGCTGCATTTCGTTAGCGAGCGCGCGTTGAGGACTAACCCAGCTCGAGGTCGGTCGGGTCGTGTTCAGATGTCCCGGTCGCACACCGGGCTTGGATGGTTCGAGTCACTTCAAGCACGCCGGGCGGGCATTGATATCTCGTTGGCTGGAGGTCGCGGTGTCGCAAACAAACAACACGGAAAGTGTATATTTATCCACACTCACATGGCATACTTCCTTGCGCCCAACTGGCTGTCGTTGCAAATTCGCGTCGCAGGTCGTCGGCTCAGCCGACAGGCATGCAACAGAAATGACGCTCTCGGC